>NZ_JSEH01000009.1 GCF_000801335.2 Desulfovibrio sp. TomC | reverse complement strand
TTAAGCTGGGTCCAATCTCTGTTTTTGACCTTGCCCCCGCCTTAACCCGACGGTTGCCCTTTGCCCCGCTCCTGCGTAACTACTTCCGTAGACGACCGTCCCCTAAACGGAATCGCGTCGGCGACCGATAGGGACTGACGGAGGGGCCATGGCTGAGGGCGAACACAAAAAAAACATCATCATCAAGAGGGTCAAAAAGATCTCGGCCGGCGCCCATGGTGGTTCCTGGAAGGTGGCCTACGCCGATCTGGTGACCGCTATGATGGCCTTTTTCCTGCTTATGTGGCTCCTAAGCAACGCCCCCCAGGAAAAAAAGGAAGAGATAGCAAACTATTTCAACGACTTCAGTATATTCAACAACCCCGGTCCTTCGGCCCAGACCCTGGAGACCGGCGGTCTCGGGCCTCCGGGAGCGGTGGTCGGCAGCCAGTCGGAACGCCCGGATGTGGCCATTGACCGCGACGGCCAGCAGCCCTCGGGCGGCCAGGGGCAAACCACGGGCATGATGGACGGCGGCAAGGAATCCCCGCCCCCGACCAAGGCCGAAGCCGCGGCCCAGGCCAAGGCGGCGGCGGCAGCCGAAGCCCAGGCCGGGGCGCTGGAGCGCCAGATCGAACAGTCCTTGCAGCAGTCCGTGCCCGAACTGGCCGGACAGGTGTCGGTCACCCAGCAAAAAGACCGGGTGCGCATTGAGATCATGGACAAGGCCGACCGGCCGCTTTACGACCTTGGCGGCGTGTCCCTGCTGCCGGACGCCCAACGCATCCTGGCCGCCGTTACCGACGTGGTGAAAAAGGAAGGGGTCAAGGTGGCCATCGAAGGCCACACCGACGCCTACCGCTACTCCGGGACCTACTCCAACTGGGATCTTTCGGCCGGCCGGGCCCTTTCCGCCCGCCGGTTCATGGTGGGAGCGGGGCTCAATCCCGACAACGTGACCCAGGTCACGGGCTTTGCCGACACCCGGCCCTACGTGGCCGACAAGCCGTACGACCCGAAAAACCGGCGCATCAGCCTGCTGTTGTTCCGCGAACCCAAACCTGGCGAACGCGGGGTGGGCGGCGGCCAGGGGCAGGGCAAACCCGTCCCGCCAAAGACACCCGATGTCGGGGAAGTCCTGGAAAAACAGATCAACACCATCTACGACAAATCGACCGAAGGCCAGTTTTAGCGGCCCGGACAGGAAACGGCGCACCCATGTTCGTAATACTTGGCACCCTCATCGTTCTCGGCTGCATCCTTTCCGGCTTTGTCTTGGAAAAAGGCAACTTCAACCTGATCCTGTCGGCCGCCCCGCCGGAACTGCTCATGATTGTCGGCGGCGCGCTCGGGGCCTTGGTCATCAGTTCGCCCAAAGAAGTGCTCATCGCCACCTTCAAGGGCGCGATGACCATTTTCGGCGGCATGACCACCAGCAAGGCCTACTACACCGAGCTGTTGACCACCTTGTCTGGCCTCTACATGAAGATTCGCCGCGAGGGCCTGGTGGCCATTGAAAAAGACGTGGAGCGGCCGGCGGAAAGCCCGATCTTTTCCAACTTCGCCAAGAGCAAGAAAAACCACGAGGTGCTGGTCTTTATCTGCGACACCATGCGCATTTTTTCCACGGTCAACATCGAGGCCCACGAGTTCGACACCATCATGGAGGCGGACATCGAGGCCACGGTGCACGAGGCGCTCTTGCCGTCCCACAGCATCAGCAAGGTGGCCGACGGTCTGCCGGCCCTGGGTATCGTGGCCTGCGTTCTGGGCGTCGTCATCACCATGGGCAAGCTCAACGAGCCGGCCGAAGTGCTCGGCCACAGCATCGGCGCGGCCCTGGTCGGCACGTTCATGGGCGTTTTGCTGGCTTACGGCTTCATCGGCCCCATCGCCACCAACATCGAGTACCGGGCCAAGGAAACCGAAGCCATTTTGCTGGTGGCCAAGGCGTCGCTGACCGCCTTTGTCGGCGGCAACCCGCCGCCCGTGGCCCTGGAAGCCGGTCGCCGGGCCATCCCCATCCACCAGCGCCCGACTTTTGAAGAACTCGAAGAAGCCATCAAGGCCAGCAAGGGCAAATAAGCCCCTACAGATAATCCGGCACGGCCAAAGCCGGGCAGGGCAGCGGGCAGGCCCTGGCCACCAGGGCGGCGATGACGCCGATGTCCAGGGGATAGGAGGCAAAGGCCCCGCCGGCCGTGTAGGCCTGCCCCTCGGCCGAGGCGAAATCCACGGTTCCGTTTCTGCCCACGGTCAGGGACAGGATGAGGAAGACCCTGGCCCCCAACCGGCTCCCGGCGGCCGGAACCGGACATCCCCCGGCCGCCTTGGCCGGGGCGTATTCGGCAGCCAGACGGACCATCGGCTCCCCGGACGGCCCGTCGTAGGCCTCCCAGGTCGCGCCCGCAAGGCCCGGCGACACGGCGACCAGCTGGCCCAGCGTCCTGCCGCCCGCGCCGTCCGGCCGCCAGTTGCGCACCACCGCCTCCGGCCCGGGAGCCAGGCAGCCCGACACCGCCAGGACCATCGCCGCCACGAGGACTGTCAATCGACCCATCTGCCTTCCCTCCTGCCGTGATGGCCCAAGCCCCGCCCAATCGTGCGGGACAGGGTTTCTTTTCGGCATTTTTTTGCTAGGCATCAATTCTCGGCAGCCGGCAATTCGCCGCCGCCCAACCACCACCCGGAGAAGAGCCCATGATCCGCTACATCCGCATCGTGAGCCTGGCCTTCGTGGCCCTGACCATGTGCTGCGGCACGGCCCTGGCCATAACACCCTACGACGTCTACGAAGGCAGCAATCTGCGGCAAATCGTTTCGCGCGGCAAACTCGTTGTCGGCATGGAACTCAAATTCTGGCCCTTCGAGTACGTGGACGAACAGGGCAAACCCGTCGGCTTTGACGTGGACATCGCCCGCACCCTGGCCGAACGCCTGGGCGTGGAACTGGAAATCAAGGACATGGAGTGGACCGGGCTTATCCCGGCGCTCACCGCCGGCAAAATCGACATCATCATTTCCGGCATCTCCGGCACCCTGGAGCGGGCCAAATCCATCACCTTCTCCTCACCCTATTTCACCACCGGCCTGTGCGCCCTGGTCAGCCTGAAAAAAGCCCCGGACCTGACCGACGTGGCCGGGCTCAATGCCCCGGGCCGGGTCATTGCCGTCAAAACCGGCACCACCGCCGACCTCGTCGCCAGCAAACGCTTCCCCCAGGCCACCATCAACCGCTACCAGGAAGAGACCGCCTGCGCCAGGGATGTGGCCACCGGCCGGGCCGACGCCTTCATCTACGACCAGATTTCCATCGCCAAGCACCAGAAGCAAAATCCCGACACCACCCGGGCGCTTTTGACCCCGTTTACCTACGAGCCGTTCTGCATCGCCCTGCAAAAGGGAGATTTCGACTTGTGGCAATATCTTGAAATGTATATCGCCACCATCAAGGCCGACGGCACTCTGGAGTCTCTGCGCGCCAAGCACTTCAAGGAAATCCTCGGCCAGTAGCTCCCGCACCGGTTCGCGGCCCGACCCCGGGCCGCGCGCGCCACACAACTGTCCCGGCAAGGCCCGCTGTCGCGCCTTGCCGGGAGACCGGCCGGGTCCGCTCCCAGCCGCCGGGACCAGTCCGGTCCCGGCTCCGCAGGAACCCCTGGCCCAAGGAATCGGCATGCCCACGTTGTTGCGCTTATTGCCCCTGGTCCTCCTCGTCGTCTGTCTGGGCCAGCCCCTGCCGGCCCGGGCCGACACCGTGCAGGTCTTTGCCCATCTCTTCATCGTGCCGGCCACCCTGGCCGACGGGTCCGAGGCTGCCCCCCGGGTGCCGGATTTCGAGGCCTGGCTGGCCGAAACCTTCGGCGGCTACACCCGGCTTGGGGCCGGGGCCGGCGGCTGGAAGAACGAAACCGGCCAGATCGAGACCGAGGTCAACACGACCTATCTGACCACGGCCGGGCGCGACTGCTCCAAGGACATCGCCGCCCGGCTGGTCCAGGAGTTCGGGATGCGGGTGCCCTATGTCCTGGTGCTGCCGGCCGGGGCGTTTGCCGCCCGGAGCCGCTAGGCGACGTTCCCCAAAAACAACCGCCCTGGAGTGTTGTCCTGTGTCTGTACCAAAACGAATTTCCCGGATGCGGCGCTAGATGGTTCGGCTTGCGGTCAGGCTGACCATTTTGGCCGTGTTTTGCGGCCTGCTGTGGCTGGTGCTGTCGCGGCTCAAGTACCATTGGGACTGGTCGGCGGTCTGGGCCTACCGGGAGCTGTTCGTCCGGGGCATGGGCATGACCATCGTCGTCTCGCTCGGGGCCATTGCCCTGGGACTGGGGCTGGGGCTGGCCTCGGGACTGGCGGCGGTCTCGGGCAATGTGGTCCTAAGCGAACTCTCGACCCTCTATGTCGGGGCCTTTCGAGGCACGCCCCTGCTCGTGCAGATCCTCATTTTCTATTTCTGCGTGGGCGTGGTGGTCCAGGTGGACAGCCCCTATCTCATCGGCACGGCCACCCTGGGCTTTTTTTCCGGAGCCTACATCTCGGAGATGGTCCGGGCCGGGGTGGAATCCGTGGAACGCGGCCAATGGGAGACGGCCCTGTCCTCCGGCATGAACCACCGCCAAACGCTCCTCTACGTCATCCTGCCCCAGGCCGCCCGGCGCATTGTGCCGCCGGTGACAGGCCAATTTGTGTCGTGTATCAAGGATTCCTCCCTGCTCTCGGTCATCAGCCTGCGGGAGCTGACCAAGGCGGCCGAGGTGGTCAACGCCACCACCTACCGGACCTTCGAGACCTATCTGCCCCTGGCCGTGCTGTACCTGCTCTTGACCTGGCCCCTTTCGCACTTGACCCGGCGTCTGGAAAAAGGAATACGAAACGGAACCCACTACACACCACGTTAGTGCCTCGCTTTCAAGGAGAATGCCATGACTGCGGAAATCAAGGTCTACGCCCTGACCACCTGCGTGCACTGCAAGCACGCCAAGGAATTTCTCGATGAAAAGCATATTCCCTATGACTGCGTCCATGTGGATTATCTGACGGGCGAAGAACGCGCCGCCGTCATGGAAGTCGTTCGCAAGCTCAACCCGGCCCTGTCCTTTCCCACCATCGTCATTGGCAACAAGGTCATCGTGGGTTTTCGCCGGGATGAACTCGAAACCGCCCTCGGGGCCTGCGAGAAATAATGGACGCCCAGGAACTCTACGACAAGCTCGCGCCGATCCAGGCCGCCAAGGGCTCGTTTTTTAATCCCGACAAGGCCATGGTTCTGGATCTCATGGCCGGTCTGCTGGTCAACAAGCAACGCTACGGGTATATGGCCTGCCCCTGCCGGCTGGGCTCCGGAACATTCGAGCTGGACCGCGACGTCGTGTGCCCCTGTGTCTACCGCGACGCCGATGTGGCCGAGTACGGGGCCTGCTTTTGCGGACTCTACGTCTCGGCGGCCGTGCGCGACGGCGAGATCCCCCTGCCCACGGTGCCGGAACGCCGCCCTGTGGAAAAAACCCTGGCCGCCCTGGGCTGACCCGGTCGGCGGTCCTGTTTGTGCCCGCGTGTCCATGACGTCGTACCGCCAGGCCGCCTAAGACTCGGCCGGCGCCGCACCTAACCCCGGCCCCCGCCCCGTTGTGCCGCCAGACAAGGCGCAGCGGGACGCCGGGTCCGACGTATCGGAGAACCTGGGCGTGGACGTGATCTCGTGGGCTGCCGGAGCCGCCTTTTCGATTCTGCTCGTCACGGCCGGCGTCTTCGCCGTCCGTGCCTCTCTTGGCCGCCGAGCCGGCCGCCCCCGCCACGACGATCCCTTTCTGACCCGGGTGGTCGACACCATGTCCGACCCGTTTTTCGTCAAAGACCCCGAACGCCGCTTCTTTCTGGTCAACGACGCCTTCTGCGCCCTGGCCGGCCGGGCCCGGCACGATATCCTCGGTTGCACGGCCGAAACCGTATTCCCCGAGGCCAAAGACGCCTCCTCCATCAGAAACGACGCCATGGTCCTGGCCTGCGGCCTGGAGGACATTGCCGAGGAAACGGCCTACGACGTCGACGGCGTCCGGGGCACGTTTATGACCAGAAAAAGCCTGCATATCGACGACGACGGCAACCGCTACGTGGTCGGCGTCATCCGCGACATCACCACCCGCAAACGGGCCGAACGCCGTCTGGCCGAGAGCGAGGCCCGCTACCGCCGCATCGTGGAAACGGCCAATGAAGGCATTTGGGCCGTGGACGCAACGTGGCGCACCACCTACGTCAACGCCGTCATGGGAACCATGCTCGGCCTGGCCCCGGAAGACATGCTCGGCCGGCCGGTATCGGATTTTCTGTTTGCCGAGGACGAAGACCAGCACCGGGCCATGGTCCGCCGCGAAACCACGCCCCCGGGCGGCGGGCTCTACGAACGGCGGTTGCGGCGGGCCGATGGCCAGGAATTGTGGACGCTTATTGCCGTGAGCAGCGAATACGACGCGGTCGGCGGATTTATCGGCGGGTTTGGCATGTTCACCAACATCACCGAACGCAAGCTGGCCGAAGAGTCCCTGCGCCTGTCCGAAGCCCGGCTGGCTGCGGCCAAAGAAGCGGCTGACGCCGCCAATAAGGCCAAAAGCGAATTCCTGGCCAACATGAGCCACGAAATCCGCACGCCCTTAAACGGCCTGCTCGGGATGCTCCAGATCCTGGAAGACACCCCCCTGGACGGGGAGCAACGCGACTGTGTGGCCACAGCCCTGGACTGCGGCCGCCGCCTGACCCGTCTTTTGACCGACATCCTCGATCTCTCCCGGGTCGAATCCGGCAAGCTCGAACTGACCATCGAGCCATTTGCCCTGGATGAGGTGATAAACGCCACCCGGGCCGTGTTCAAAACCGCCCTACGCAACCAGGATATTCGCCTGGATAGCGCCATCAGCCCGTCTGTGCCCTCCCGGCTGCTGGGCGACGAAGGGCGCATCCGCCAGATCCTGCTCAATCTCGTGGGCAACGCCATCAAATTCACCCGCAGCGGCAGCATCACCCTCGAAGCCGGGGTCTCCCCCGGAGCCAACCCCGACACGGTGTGCCTGATCCTGTCGGTCAGCGACACCGGCATCGGCATCCCCGGCGACAAGATTGGGGCTCTCTTCACGCCGTTTACCCAGGTGGACGCCTCCAACACCCGCATTCACCAGGGGGCCGGGCTGGGATTGTCCATCGTCGACCGTCTGGCCCGGCTCATGGGCGGCGAGGTGCGCATCGAAAGCGAACCCGGGGTCGGCACCCACGTCATTTGCACCCTGCTCCTTGGTCGCGCCGCGCCGGAGGAATCCCTGCCTCCTGCCGAGGCTGTCGCACCCAGTCTGCCGCCGTTGCGCGTCCTGTTGGTCGAAGACGAGCGCGTCAACCGCCTGGCCGTTGGGGGGCTGTTGCGACGCCATGGGCACACCGTGCTGGAAGCGTCCTCGGGCCAGTCAGCCCTGGAAATTTTCGAACGCGAACCTGTGGACGCGGTGCTGCTGGACATCCAGATGCCCGGCATGAGCGGCCTGGACACCCTGTCCATTCTGCGTGACCAAAGCATCCACGGCCCCAAGGCCGCTGTGCCGATCCTCGTCGTCACGGCCCATGCCATGGCCGGCGACCGCGAACGTTTCCTGGCCGCCGGCGCTAACGCCTATCTGGCCAAACCCGTGGAGGATGCAGCCCTGCAGGCCGCCCTGGCCCAGGCCATGCGACGAAAAAACGGAAACGCGGCAGGGACCGAGGGCTAGGCCGGGTTCACCAGGACGGCACAAAAAAATGCGTCATTCCAGGATGCTGAAAGGCGTTTGTCGAAAAAAATGTACACCTGCGCTCTCGGCCCTCTATATTGACCTTCATTCCTGTTATGCAATAAACTAGCGCCATAGACGTCTTTGGGGAAATCCGTGTTAGGGCTGTTTCTATAGAGCAATAGTCGTTCCGGACATCCTTTCATCTCTCCTTGAGCAGAATCCAACACGTGTTGTCCGATGCTCCGGCTCTTGCTCGAATGCTGCACGCGGCGGATGCAAATTGAATGCGAAATGCGCATTCAAACAACAGAGAAGATTACAACACTGACGGAGAGAAGCGATGCGCCCGAGCAATGGCCTTTACTCAAAGCTGCTTCTTGCCTTTTCATTAGCCCTATTTCTTCTATCAAACAACGTATCGTTGGCCAGCATTACACCAGAGCAGGCAGCAGAATCCGCTGCTGCAGCCTCTCGTGACTCGTCAGCAACGGACCTCGGTCTTTCCGCCGCGGCCATGGAAAACTTCAAACAGCAGGTCAATATTTTAAACGAAGAAAAGAAGAATCTGACGCCGGCCCAAAAAAAAATAAACTCCGCTATTGTCCACACGCTGCACAGCGTTGTCCTTAAGGATACGCGATCAGGTCTTCCGATGCTTGAAAACGGCATCAATTTGACGGAATCAAATACAATCCTGGTGGACATCAAAGCCGACGTCACGGACGGCCTGCTGGACTTCATCAAGGCCCAGGGCGGGACCATCATCAACTCTTTTCCGCACTATCACGCCATCCGGGCGCAGATTCCGATAACGGCGGTGGAGACCATCGCCGCCCAGTCCGGCGTGCGTTTCATCGACCGGGCGCAGGAGTATATCCTGCACAAGTCCACCACCACGGAAGGCGACGTCGCCCACAGCGCGCCTATCGTCAGAACGGCCGGTTACACGGGAGCAGGCATCAAGATCGGCGTCATCTCCGATTCCGTGGACTATCTGGCCCAGCTCCAGGCCACGGGCGACCTGCCGGCCACCGTGACCGTGTTGCAGGATGCTTCGGGCAACTCCGGGGAGGGGACGGCGATGCTCGAAATCGTCTACGACCTCGCCCCCTCCGCCCCGCTGTACTTCGCCACCGCCTGGGGCGGCATGGCCAATTTCGCCAACAATATCATTGCCCTCAAGGACGCCGGATGCAAGGTCATCGTGGATGACGTCGGCTATTTTGCCGAATCCCCCTTCCAGGATGACGTCATCTCCCAGGCTGTGGCCACGGTGACGGATGCCGGGGTCTTCTATTTTTCATCTGCGGCCAACGATGGGAATCTGCATTCAAATACTTCAGGAACGTACGAGGGGGATTACAACGAATATATCGATGGGAACGGGTATAGTTGGCATATTTTTAGCGGCACGAACATATATAACGTTATAACAAGCGATCCTGGAGTCATCACGTTGCAGTGGTCTGATCCCCTTGGTGGCTCGGCGAACGATTACGATCTGTATCTTCTTGATAGTGCGGGGAATGTCTATAACTCGTCGACAAATACTCAAGACGGCACACAGGACCCGTACGAACAGATCAACACCAACGCAAACCTCACCGGATACAAGATCGCCATCCAGAAATGGTCCGGGGAAGCGAGATTTCTGCATCTAAACGCCAGCCGCGGGGTCATTACCTACAGCACCAACGGCGCGACCAAGGGCCACTCCACGGTCGACAAGGCCTTCGGCGTGGCCGCCGTCTCCGCCTCCGGACGCACCACCGCGTTTACAGGGACCGAGGCCGTGGAGACGTTTTCCAGCGACGGCCCGCGCCGCATCTTCTACAACCCGGACGGTTCGGCCATCACCCCCGGGAACCTCCTGGCCAGCGGCGGCCGGGTGCGGCAAAAGCCCGACATCACCGCCGCCGACTGCGTGGCCACCTCCTGGCCCGGACACACCAGGTTCTGCGGCACCTCCGCCGCCGCCCCCCACGCTGCGGCCATCGCCGGACTGCTCGTTTCCGCCAAGCCGGCCATCACCTCTACGGAGATGTTTCACGCCCTCACCTCCACGGCCCTTCCCTTGCCTTCCACTTGGAACGACTATTCCGGCCTGGGCATCATCATGGCCAACAAGGCCTACGACTCGCTTTTCTCCGGCAGCGGGCTCGGCTGCCCGCCGTCCACGCTGCTTTTGCTGCAATAACGGGGAAACGCCTTAGGTGGCCGACAACCGGGCCGAGACGGCCTGCCACACGGCTTGGGCCACCGCGTCCGGGCCGGGAGAGGCGTCGATGCGGACAAAGCGTTCGGGTTGGGCGGCGGCCAGGGCCAGATAGCCCTGGCGCACGCGGGTGTGGAAATCCAGGTGCTCGGCTTCGAAGCGGCCCTCGCTGACGGCTGTGCCGGCGGCGTCGTTGCGGGCCAGGGCCCGGGTCAGGCCCAAGGCCGGATCAAGGTCGAGCAACAGCGTCAGGTCGGGCATGAGGCCGTCGACGGCCACGGCGTTGAGCGAGAGCAGCAGGTCCACATCAAGCCCCCGGCCATAGCCCTGATAGGCCACCGTGGAATCCACATACCGGTCGCACACCACCACCTGTCCGGCCGCCACAGCCGGACCGATGACCTCGGCCACGTGCTGGGCCCGGTCGGCCAGATAGAGAAACAGTTCGGCCCGGTCGCTTAAATTGCTGCTTTGCTGGGATAGCAGGATGGCCCGCAGGGTGCGTCCAAGTTCGCAGCCGCCGGGCTGGCGCGTCACCAGGAGCGGGCGGCCGGCTGCCTCCAGAGCGGTGCAAAGCCGCCCGATCTGGGTGGATTTTCCCGAGCCCTCTACGCCTTCAAAGGTAACAAACACTGGTGGGCGTCCTTTTCCTTGGGTTTCGGGGCTTTCTCGGGCACGGCCCGGGGGGTGCGCGGCGGATTGTAGAGATAGCGTTCAAGGGTGCGCACATAGGGCGACCACGTCCCGGCCTCGTCGGTTTCATCGTCAAAGGTCCCGAAAATCTGGTTCATCTTGGCGTCGATGTTGTCGGCGAAATGGAGCACAAAGGCTTCGGCGGTCTTGGGCCGGCGCGGCGAACCAAAGGCGTATTCGCCGTGGTGGGCCAGAAGGATGTGCTTGAAATGGAGGGCCAGCTCCGGCTCGATGCCGCTTTTTTTGAGCACCGGGTCCAACAGCTCCAAAGCGATGACGATATGGCCCAACAGCCGCCCGGCATCGGTGTAGTCCCGGCCCGGACCGCTGGTCAGCTCCCAGGCCTTGCCCAGGTCGTGGCACACGGCGGCAGCCAGCAGCGTGTCCCGGTCCAGGGTCGGATAGCGGTCGCAGATGGCAAGGACCAGCCGGGACACGGCCAGGGTATGCTCCAAAAGCCCGCCTCGGTACGAATGATGCACGCTCTTGGCCCCGGGGGCCTCGATCAGCCGGTCGCGGAAGTCGGCGTGGGTCAGGACCCGGGCCGTGAATTTGCGCCACGGCGCGTGGGAAATTTCAGCCCGGCACAGCTCGGCCAGCTTCTCCAGAAGCCCCTCGGGCGGCTCGGCGCTCGACGGCACAAAAAGCGCCAGGTCCGGCGTAAACTGCTCCGGTGAAAGCACCTGCAACCGGTCGATATTGACCTGCGGCCGGTCGCGGTAGGCTCCGACCTGGCCCTCGACCCAGACGAACTGGCCCGACGCCAGATCGGCGTAGGCCTGGGCCGCCGGACTCCAGATCTTGGCCTCGATCTGGCCGGTGACGTCCTCCAGGACCAGCGTCCAGAACGGGCCGTTCTTGGCCTGTCCCAGCCGGGCCGCCCCCAGGCAGAACACATCGGCGGCACTCTGGCCGGCGGCGAGGTCTTTGACGAATCGGCTTTTTTCTATCACAGCGGCAACGTCCGGCATGGCTTGGGTTATGTGGGTACGCGAGGTTGCCCGGGGCGGCAGCGGTTGTCAATCCCGGCCGCCTTGGGCATAGTGCCCGGCGTCGGACCCACCGCGGCCGGCCGGGAGGCACCATGCGTATCCTTTTGACCAACGACGACGGGATTCAGGCTGTCGGCATCCGCCATCTCTACAAGGGTCTCGTGGCCGCCGGGCACGACGTCCTGGTGGCGGCCCCCATCTCCGAGCAGTCGGCCGTGGGCCATGCCATCACCATTGCCTCGCCGCTTCGGGTCAAGGAATTTGTCGAAAACGGCTTCCGGGGCCTTGGCGTCTCCGGCACCCCGGCCGACTGCGTCAAGCTGGCCCTGACCACGCTCATGACCGAAAAACCCGACCTCGTCGTCTCCGGCATCAACGCCGGGGCCAACGTCGGCGTGGACATCCTCTATTCCGGCACGGTCTCGGCCGCAACCGAAGGCGCGCTCATGGGCTACCCGGCCGTGGCCGTCTCCGCCGACAACTATGCCCCGACCGATCTGACCGGCCAGGGCGAATACGCCGCCGCCTTCATCGCCGGCCGGCCCTGGGAGGCCGCCCCGCCCCGCTGCGTGCTCAATCTCAATTTCCCCAACCGGCCCGTGCCCGAAACCCTGGGCCTGCGAATCTGTCCGCCGACATCCGCCGTCTACAACGACTGGTATGTCACCCGGCAGGACCCGCGCGGCCGCGATTACCACTGGCTCACCGGCGTCATCCCCCCCGAAGCGCTCACCCCGGACACGGATCGGGCGCTTTTGACCGAGGGCTATATCACCCTGACCCCGTTGCGCTTTGATTTCGCCGACCGCGACACCATGGGCCATCTCGCCGACCATTTGGGACTGCCGTATTGCGGTTGACTGTTGCTTTTTTCCCGCAATACGTCATTATCTCCATCGTGAAATACAACTTTTGCGGCTTGGTTCGCCAGGACACGCCACGGTGCGCCGCACCCAATGCCATGCCCGAGCGCCATTTGAACGCCTCGCGACAAACTGTCTCTTTGGGACCGGCATGAATATCCTTATTGTGGACGACTCCGATTCCTCCCGACTGCTCCTTTCCACTATTCTTAAAGGAGCCGGATACGTCGATCCCTTGTGCGCCGGGTCTGCCGGCGAAGCCTTGGCCCTGCTTGACGATCGCTGCCGCAAATACGACCTCCCGGACATTGATCTCATCCTTATGGATGTGGTCATGCCCGACATGGACGGCATTGACGCCACCCGGCTCATCAAGGCCGACCACCGGCTGCGCGACATCCCCATCATCATCGTCACGGTCAAGGACGAGGCCGCCAGCCTGGAGCGCGCCTTCGAGGCCGGGGCCATGGATTTTCTGGCCAAACCCGTCAACAGCATGGAACTGCGCGCCCGGGTCCGCTCCGCCCTTCGCCTCAAGGAGGAGATGGACCAGCGCAAGGCCCGCGAACGCGAACTGGAAGCGCTCACCCGCAAATTCGAGCAGCTCTCCAACCAGGACGGCCTGACCGGCGTGCCCAACCGGCGCTGCTTCGAAGACGCCTTTCGCAAGGAATGGCTGCGTTCGCGCCGCGACGGCACCCCGCTGTCGGCGCTGATGATCGATATCGACTGTTTCAAGGCCTACAACGACACCTACGGCCACTTGCAAGGCGACCTGTGCCTGCGCCGCGTGGCCGAAGCCATCGTCGATGCCCTCAAGCGCCCCGGCGACTTTGCCGCCCGTTACGGCGGCGAGGAATTCGTGGCCCTTTTGCCCTGTACCGACCTGGCCGGCGCGCTGTCCATCGCCGGCCTGATCCGCAGCAATGTCCGGGCCGCCGCCATCGAACACGCCACCTCGCCCGTGGCCGATCTGGTCACCGTCAGCATCGGCATCTCCGGCGTGGTCCCCAACATGGACCTCGAACCGGAAACCCTGCTCGCCGCCTCGGACGCCGCCCTCTACCAAGCCAAAAGCGCCGGCCGCAACCGCGTCGAAGTCCGCCCGCCTGTGTAGCGCGGGGCTATACAAGAGAAAATCGGGGCGCTGCCCCGAACCCCGCCGGGGGGATCATCCCCCCGGACCCCTGTAATAGGGTGGCCTGGGCCTCCGGTGCAGCCGAGAACCGTGGGTTCACCGGCAAGTCGCCCCCGGACCCCTGCAAGAGTGGATGAGGCTGCCATGGGTTGGCGCCGCACGCCTGCGCGCCCCCCGGCCGCATTCTCGTGATGCGCCCGCTTCCTGGCGGCGCACCCGAAAAACAGGACCAGACCTGTCGCAGGGCACACGGTGCATTCGGATACGAAGCGCCAAAGCGCCAAAGCGCCAAAGCGCCAAAGCGCCAAAGCGCCAAAGCGCCAAAGCGCCAAAGCGCCAAAGCGCCAAAGCGCCAAAGCGCCAAAGCGCCAAAGCGCCAAAGCGCCAAAGCGCCAAAGCGGGCCGCCTCCAGTGAGGCGGCCCGCTTTGTTTGGGATTCCATTCGGGCGAACGAGAAGGCGGCGGCGCGCCCTTTTGGACGGCCGACTGGACGAACGGTGGACATCCGCTCCAATGGAGCGGGCGAAAAGGCGTCGGTCTGCCCTTAGGGCGACACGATCAGCCGCATGATGTCGGCCGGGGTGCGGTTGTTTTCCAGGGCCAGCTCTTCAAAGCTCATGTCGCCAAAGGCGGTGATGCGATGCCGGCCCAGGCGCTGCACGGCCGTGGACAACGGGATGTCGTATTCGCGGCAAAAGCTTTGCAGCATCATCTTCTCCAGGCCCGGCGGCGGCGTGCTGGGCGCGGCCACGGCTGGCGGGGCTGGCGGGGCCGTCCCGTAGCCCGGGACATGGCCCTGGACGCCCGACCCGTAACCGGGTGCGGCCGGGGCCGCGCCTGGGGCAGTCGAGGGGGCATACCCGGGAGCGGCCGGGGCCGGGGCAGCCCCATAGCCCGGGGCAGCCGGCGTGGCAGCGGCCCCATAGCCCGGGGCCGGGGACGAAGGAGCCGACCCGTAGCCGGGAGCGGCCGGAGCGGCCACCGGAGGCAACGGCCCATGGCCGGCAGTACTGCCGGCCCCCGGGGCCGGCGTCGCATAGCCGGGAGCCGGGGGGATGGCGGGAGACGGGATGGACGGCGTCGATACGGCCGCCCCCGCCGCCGGCTGGGCCGGAGTCTGGACAATCGTCGGAGCCGGGACCGGCGTATGGGCCTGACTGGCCGGCTGGGCCGTCGTCGGCGTCGCTTCCACCGGGCTGGCCGGGGACGGTTTGACCGGCTCGCCGCCCGAAGTCACCTCCACCGGCGTGGGAGTCGGAATTTTTTCCGCACGCAACGCCTCATACACCGTAATGGGCAGGATGTTGTTGGCCTGGGCCGTCTCGGTCAGGGTCCAGGCCGGCTGGGCCTTGTAGCCGGCTCCGGTCAACCGGGACAGGGCCTGGGCCATGTCCAGCCCGTATTCTTCACAAATATCGGAGAGTTTGCGCCGTCCAAGGCCCGGCGGCGGGTCCTTGGGCAGCCCCGGCGTCGTGCCGCCGGAGGGTTCCATGACCATTTTGAGGGCCTCGAACACGCCGCCCGGGGCCACCCGGTTTTGCCGGGCGATCTGAGCCAGGGTCAGGTCGGCGGACTCGGCCTTGATGTTGCGCAGACGCAGGAGCGCCAGGGCCTTGTCGGTCTCCATGCCCATGCGTCGGGCAAAATCCGCCAGGGTGGAGCGTTCGGCCAGCGAGTACGGCGGTTCGCCGTAGGTTTCGACCGTGCGTTCCTTGATATGTCCGGACAGGGCCACAAGCTGGCCCACGGGCGGCGCTCCGGCCAGGGCGGCGACGAAGACGCCGATGGTCAGCGCAAGGCCGATGAGAAACGGCTTGGTGAAAACGACGACGATCCCCTCGTCGTCGCGCAGATGGTCGAGGAGTTCGTCGATGTGGAGCAGCAGATGGGCCACGCCGGCGGCGAGAAAAAGCAGGCCCATGGCCAGATGGGCACCTTCCCAGGCCTGACGCGAGAGCCCGAGAAAATTCCAGTCGGCCCAGGAGGCCACCCGGGCCGGCGGAACGATGAACATGACAAGCGCTGTCAGGAACATGAAGAAGATCGAAAAGAACAGCACCAGTGTGACGATTTTTTTGGGCATCAAGGGACTCCGTGGCCCGGCGGCAGGCCGGTCGCGTCGTGTTGCCGGCCATCTAGCACGCCTTGCCTCCTTTGCCCATCCCTGTCAGTGCCCCGGCCCTGGCGCGTCCCGGCCGACAACGACCGGCGTCGGCCCGATCAGGCCCAACACCCGGCAGCGGCCAACAGCAGCCCACATGAGTTGACGAGGCGTGGCAAAGGCGCTACCTCCCGGCCACGCAAGCGGCAGGCTGGCGCGGCCAAAGCCGCGTCGCACCCTGCTCCCAGACTGCGATCCACATCCCGGGGCCTGTCCCCGTCACCCTCGTATCCGGAGCCTCTATGAGCACCATCGTCACCCGTTTCGCCCCGAGTCCCACGGGCTATCTGCATATCGGCGGCGCGCGCACGGCCATCTTCAACTGGCTGCTGGCCCGGCATCTCGGCGGCAAGTTTCTGCTGCGCATCGAGGATACCGATCTGGCCCGGTCCCAGTCGGACATGACCCAGTCGATCCTCGACGCCATGGCCTGGCTGGGTCTCGACCATGACGGCGAGATCACCTACCAGAGCCAGCGGTTCGACATATATAATGAATATATCGACAAGCTGCTGGAAACCGGCCACGCCTACTGGTGCTCCTGCACCCCGGACGAGGTGGAAGCCATGCGCGAGGAGGCCCGGCAAAAGGGGCTTAAGCCCAAATATTCCGGCCGCTGCCGCGAAGCCGGCCTTGGACCCGGCCCGGGCCGGGTGGTGCGCCTCAAGGCCCCGGTGACCGGGGCCACCGTGGTCCACGACATGGTCAAGGGGGCGGTCTCCATCGACAATGCCGAGATGGACGACATGGTGCTGCGCCGGGGCGACGGCTCGCCCACCTACAACATGGCCGTGGTGGTGGACGACGCCACCATGGGCGTCACCCACATCATCCGGGGCGACGACCACTTGAACAACACCCCGCGCCAGATCCTGATTTACAAGGCCCTGGGCTTCGAGCTGCCCCGTTTCGGCCATGTGCCCATGATCCTCGGGCCGGACAAGAAGAAGCTGTCCAAGCGCCACGGGGCCACGGCAGTGATGGAATACGAGACCGAGGGCTTTTTGCCCGAGGCCATGTTAAACGGTCTGGTGCGTCTGGGCTGGGCCCATGGCGATCAGGAGATCTTTTCCCGCGAGGAGCTGGTGGAGCATTTCACCGCCGACAACCTGGGCTCCTCGGCCGCGGTCTTTGACAAGGCCAAACTCCTGTGGCTCAATGCCCACTACATCAAGGAAAGCCCGGCGGCGCGGCTGGCGGTCATCCTCAACGCCTTCCTGGAGCGCCGGGGCCATGCCGACCTCGACCTCGACTATCTGGCCCACATCGTGCCGCTCCTCCAGGCCCGGGCCCAGACCATGGAAGAGATGGCCCAAAAGGCCGAATGCTTCGTGGTGGCGGATGCGGCCCTGGAATACGACCAGGCTGCGGTCAAAAAGTTTTTCACGGACGACGTGCGGGGCCATCTGGCCCGGCTGCGCGAGATCCTGTCCAGCCTGTGCTGTTTCAACCAGGCCTCGATGGAAGCCGCGGTGCAGGGCTATCTGGATGAGCGCGAACTCAAGTTCAAGCTCATCGCCCAGCCCCTTCGGGTGTCGATCACCGGGGCCACGGCCAGCCCGGGTCTGTTCGAGACCATGGAAGTGATGGGCCGCGACCGGGTGCTCGCCCGCCTGGACCGGGCGCTGTCGCTGTAACGGCCGGACCGCAAAACGACAAAGCCCCCGGATGTGCCGCATCCGGGGGCTTTGCGTATGCTGCCCGGCGACCGTTTCCGAGTGCGGCCCTACCTCCTGCGCCGGGCGGCCCAGGTCCGGGCGATGGTCTGGCGCAAGGCCTCGAAATCCACGGGTTTGGCCAGATAGGCGTCCATGCCGCAGGCCAGGAAGCGCTCCACATCGCCCTTCATGGCGTGGGCGGTCAACGCGATGATGGGAATGTCGGCCGGCCCGTGTGCCATGGCCCGGATAGCGCGGGTGGCTTCCTCGCCGTCCATGACCGGCATCCGGATATCCATAAGCACCACATCAAACCGCTGGCGCGCCAGCAGCTCCAGGGCCGCCTGCCCGTTATCCGCCATGACGGCCACATGCCCCATCTTGGACAGGAACTTGCCCATGGTCATCTGGTTTATCCGTTCATCCTCGACCACAAGCACGTTCAGGCTGCCGGCCAGCCCGGCTGCGGCCGCAACCTCGTCCGGTGCGTCCGCGTTGTCGGCCCCAATGGCCTCCGACGCACTCGGCTGGCCGACCGCAACCGTCACGTAAAAGGTCGTGCCCTGCCCCACCGTACTGTCCACGCACACGCAACCGCCAAGCAACCCGACAAACCGCTGGACAATGGCCAGCCCCAGCCCCAGCCCGCCGAATTGCCGGGACAGACCGTCGTCCACCTGGCTGAACCGGTTGAAAACATAACCGATCTTGTCGTCGGCAATCCCCGGGCCGGTATCGGACACCATGAAAAGCAGCGTCCAGCCGCCGCCGGCCGGCCGCACCGGCAGCGGGCCGACCCACAAGCCGATGCGCCCAACCCGGGTGAACTTCACGGCATTGCCCACAAGATTGAACAGAATCTGGCGCAGCCGGCCCTCGTCGGTCACCACGGCTTTCGGCAGATCCTCGGCCACGGCCACATCCAGACCAACTCCGCGTCCCCGCGCATCGGCCGCGAAAATGCCGGCCACTGACGGCAGCAGGCCGGCCAGGGCCAGCTCCTCGTGGCACAGCACCACCTTGCCGGCCTCGATGCGGGCGATGTCCAGGATATCGTTTAAGATGGTCAGCAGCTTGCGTGAGGACTCCAGGGCAATGGAGACCAGCTCCCGCTGCTCCGGCGGCAGGTCCAGGCCGTTTAGCATCTGCAACATGCCCATGATGCCGTTGAGCGGCGTTCGCACTTCATGGCTCATGGTGGCCAAAAACTGGCTCTTGGCCCGATTGGCCACCTCGGCCGCCTCCCGGGCCGCTTCGATGGCTTCCTCGGCCCGCTTGCGTTCAGTCACGTCGCGGTTGCTGCCGCGCCGGCCAAGAAACGCGCCGTCCGGGTCGAAAATAGCCCGGCAGCAATGCTCGATCCAGGCGATTGTGCCGTCGCGGCGGATGATGCGGAAATTGATGGTGCACATGTCCGGGGCGGCCTCGGTGGCCACGCGCATGTGGGCGGCGATAATCGGGCGGTCTTCGGGATGGGCGATGGACACAAGAAAACCCGCATCGTCCAAAAAACGCTCGGGCGGATACCCGGTGATGCGCCGGCAGGCCGGGGCCACCCACTCAAAGCGCCCGTTCGGGGCGATCCAATACTCCCAGTCATAGGTGAAATCGGCAATGGAACGGAAGCGTTCCTCGGAACGATGCAGGGCCGAAACATCCTTGCCAATGGCAAAATAGGCGGTTTTTCCAGCCCAGACCCCGCGCACCACCCGGGTCTCCATGGGCACGCGCTCGCCCTGGCTGGTCAGCATGGGAACGCCAAGCGTCGCCACCTCGCCGACGGCCAGACCCGCTATGCGCGGCGGGATGGTCTGGTTTCCGGAAGCGTCGTACAGCGCCAACAATTGCTGCCCGGCCAGCTCGGCTGCGGTGTGGCCCAGCCGGTCGCACAGGGCCGGGTTGGCCATGATGATGTCGCCGCCAGCAGCCACAACCATGAGGCAGGTATCCACGGTGTCGTAAAAAGCCTGAAAATTTGCTGCTTTTTCAGATAGTTCGCTATAGGATCGGGCAAGCTCCCTGGACATGTGGTTAAACGCCGCCGCCACCCGGCCCAGTTCGTCGGAGCCGGCCAGGGGGACTGTGCCTCCGAACCGGCCCTGGGCCATGGCTTCGGAGGCTGCCGCCAGCCCGCCGAGCTGGCGGGTGAGCCAGGAGCCGAGCAGCCAGGAAAAGACCGCCGACAAGGCCATGCCTGTCAAGCCGATCAGCAAGGCTTTTTGACGGGCTGCGCTGAGCGCCGCGTCGATGGAGACGTCGCAAAGGACCACCGAGGCCCAGCCAAAGGTCACCCCGCCCTCGCTGATGTCGGCCCGGACCCGGCTGGTCTCGGCCGGATCGGCCTCCCCGCTCATGGCGGCATACTCGTTGCGGGCCAGGACGCCCAGACGGCTGCTGCCAACCTCGACGAACAAGATGGCCGGGTCCCGGGCCAGGGCGTCCACCTGGCTTTGCAGGCCGGACAGGTTCAGGGCGAGCAGATCGGTTTTGACGGCAACGGCGAACAGGCCGGCCATGGCGGCGGCCCGCTTCTCGAGTTGGTCGTGGGTGGAACGGCGCAGAAATTCGAGATCGCCGGCGATAAGAAAGCACAAGAGCAACGCTTCAATGGCCGCGATGCCAAGGATGGTTTTCAGGCGAAAGGTCATGGCAATCCGGTCTGCCGGCTGCCGGCCGGCGGCAAGCCGAACAGCTGACGCACATCGTCCCAGTCGGCGTCGACGCCGGCCTCGAAGCCGGAAAAGTGCATCCGGGCCAGGATCTCCTGCCCGGCCGCGTCGTTCCCCATGGCCACCAGCGCTGCCCGCAGTCGGGCCACAGCCTCGGCCGGCACCCGGGGATGGGCGGCCAGGGGATGCGGCGTGTACGGCGGCGACTCCCAGATGATGCGCAACGTCTGACGAATGTCCGGCGGGCTATTGTCGAAGGTGCGGCGAATGCCGCCGCCGGCCGGGAAGTATCCCCGGGCCACGGCCATGTAGACCGAGTCGTGGGTGGCCACATAGGATGGCGTCACCGCGAGGCCCTGGGTCTTGAAATGGGCCAGGGGCAGCAGGGTGGCGGCAAAAGCCAGAGGCGCAGGGAAAGCCAGGGTCGCCCCGGCCAGTTCGTCCAGTCTGGTCACCGGGCTGTCCCTGGGAACGACCACCAGGCCTTGCAGCCGCACGCCGGCTTCCCGGGCAAAGGCGCGGTAGCCGGGTACGCTGCTTCGCTGCACATAGTCGGCAGGGTTGCAGTACACAACGTCATAGCGGCCGGCGTCCAGACGCTCTTCGAACGTAGGGATGTCTGTCGCCGTCTCGAAAACCAGCGACAGCCCTGTCTTTCCCTCAAGATACGTCAGAAACGGCCCCCATTGGCGGGCCAGTTCCACGGATGCGTGTTGGGGAACGATGCCAAAGACAATGACTGGCGGCTGACTTGCATAAAGACAGACCTGCCTTGACAACAGCAGCAGCAACGCAAGCACCAGCACTTGCCGCGCCTGCACCAGCCAACACCACATCATGCCTTTATTCCCGTAAATCAATGCGCCGCAAAAGATGAAAAACGAGGTCCGATGCACACTGTAAAGACTGCAAAGAAATAACCAAAATTATCTGAGAGCATTCAGGCTACGCCAATTCATCCCGTCCGGCAAGACGCCCCCGGATCGCCATTGCCCCCACGATCCGGCCGGACTAGATTGACTCGCCCGGTTACCGGCCAGGTTCGTCTTCCTGGAGAGCAGTCATGACCACCGTACCCGTCCAGCTGTTGATCGTTTTGGCCCTGATTGGGCTCAATGGTTTTTTTGCCATGGCCGAGATGGCTCTGGTGGCCTCGCGCAAGGCGCGCCTGACAGCCCTGGCCGAAGCCGGCAGCCGCCGGGCCAGGACCTGTCTGCGCCTGCTTGAGCACCCCGAGGCCTTCCTGGCCGCGGTGCAGATCGGCATCACCCTGGCCGGGGTGCTCGGCAGCGCCTACGGCGGAGCCACCCTGGCTCCGGCTCTGGCCGCCGCCCTGGCCTGGACGCCGGCCCTGGCCCCCTATGCCGAGGCCCTGTCCCTGGCCGGCGTGGTTGCCCCCATCGCCCTGCTCACCCTGCTTTTGGGCGAACTGGCGCCCAAACGGCTGGCCCTGGCCCGACCCGAACCCATCGCCCTGTTCGCCGCCCCGGCCATGCGCTGGCTCATGCTGGTCAGCCGCCCGGCGGTCTGGTTCCTGGGCCTGGCCACCAGGGCGACCCTGCGCCTGCTGGGCCTTGGCGGCGAGGGCGCGCCAACCGTCACCGAGGAGGACATCCGGGGAATCCTGCTCGAAGGCCGCCGCCACGGGGTCATCGAGGATGCCGAGCACGACATCATGGAACGCCTGCTGCGGCTGGCCGACCGGCCGCTCGGCGTCATCATGACCCATCGCTCCCGGGCCGACTGGCTGGATATCGAGGCCGACGAAGCCACGATCCTTGAGCAGATGCTAACAAGCAGCCACACCCGGTTTCCGGTGTGCCGCGGTGATTTCAACAATGTCCTTGGCGTGGTCCGGACCAGGGACGTGCTGGCCGGGCGCATCCGCGCCGGCCGCCTTGACCTGGCCGCTTATCTGGTCCAGCCGCACTATCTGCCCGAAACCATGCGCGGCATCGACCTGCTGCTCGCTTTCCGGGACACCCCGGGACTCAAACTGGCCCTGGTGGTGGATGAATACGGCGAGGCGGTCGGGGTGGTGACGGTGGCCGACGTGTTTGCCGACATGGTGGGCGAGCTGGCCGGGCAGGCCGGCGCAGCCGAAGCCGATCTGGTGCGCCGGCCCGACGGGTCGCTTCTGGCGGACGCAGCCACGCCCGTGGACGAGGTGGCGGCGGCGCTGGGGCTGCCGCGCCCCTGGCCGGAAGACTTCGCCGCCGGCACCCTGGCCGGGTTCATCTTAAGCCGCCTGGGCCATATCCCGCATATCGGCGAGACGTTTGCCGCCAACGGGGCGGTCTTCGAGGTGGTGGACATGGACGGCCGGCGCATCGACCGGGTGCTGGTCACGCCGCCGTCGGAAGAGGAGGAGGGTTCGTAACGGACGGGAGGACGCAAAAAAAGACGGTCCGCCGCAGCGGACCGTCAGAAAGCTTTACAACCGGACGCGCTAGGCGGCGGTTTTGGCAACCGGCTTGACCACGGCGCCGGAACGCAGGCAACGGGTGCACACCGTGATGGTCTTGACCTCGCCCGAGGGCAGCTGGGCGCGGACGTTGACGAGATTGGGCTCGAAACGGCGCTTGGTCTTGTTGTTGGCGTGGCTCACGTTGTTGCCGCTCTGGGGCTTTTTGCCGCAATGATCGCAGATCTTAGCCATTATTTGATCCCTCCGGAAACATGATTCGCGGTTTTGCCCGCCAAAAAAACCCCGTGGCGGAGCTTGGGCAAACGCGCGTTTTTCACAGTGACGCAAAGAATTTTGTGAGGTACATGGGTTGGAAGACCTTGGCAAGCTTTTTCTTGACAAGACGTCACCCAGGGTCTAGCACACTCTTCTTCGCGAGGGGTACCCATGTCCGAACTGTGGCTCGATATTACCGACATCCCGGCAACCGGCCGGGAATTTTCTTTTTCCGACCAGACCTTGTGGTCCGGTTCCATCGCGGAATTTTCCCTGCCCTATCGCCTGGATCTCCCGGATACGGGCTTGGCCGCCGCGTTCACCGTGACCCCGCAGGGCCGGGGCGTGCTCCTGGCCGGCTGGCTGCGCGGGGCGCTGGTCACCCCGTGCGACCGGTGCGCCGAGGATGTCCTGTTGGCCGTGGACACGAATTTCGACCTCTACGAAGAATTGCCCCTGGAAGACGAACAAAGCCTGGAACCCGGGCTGGTCCGTCGCCGTGGGAAAATATTGGAGCTTGACGCGGGGAGCCTTCTCTGGGAGCAGTTCCTGCTCGCGCTGCCGGTCAAGCCGCTTTGCGATGAAGACTGCCCGGGGCTGTGTCCCCGCTGCGGCGTACGGCTGGGCGAGGGGTCCTGCGGCTGCGAGACCGAGACCGGCGACCCGAGAATGGCCGTATTGCGTAATTTAAAGGTGCCGCGCGGTTCCAACTAGGCATTGTCGCCTGTTTGACGCGCTTTGTTTGCTAAGCTCTCCCAACCCTTGACGCGAGGTAATCGCCATGGCTGTTCCTAATAGAAAAATCTCCAAGTCCCGCAAAGGCATGCGCCGCGCCCACGACCACGTTCCGGTACCTGCGGTGGTTCTTTGCTCCTGTGGCGAGCCCACCCTGCCCCACCGTATCTGCCCGAGCTGCGGCACCTACCGCGGTCGCCAGATGCTGCGGAAGGACGATGCCGAATAACAAGCCGCGCATCGCCGTGGACGCCATGGGCGGGGATTTCGGTCCCCACGTCGTGGTGCCCGGCGCGTTGCACGCCGCCAAGGCCGGCAAGGCCGAAATCATCCTTGTCGGCGACCAGGACGCGATCACGGCCCAGTTGGCGCGCTACGACGCCAAAGGGCTGCCTGTTTCCATTGTCCACGCCTCCCAGGTGGTGGAGATGGAGGAGAAACCGACCGAGGCCCTGCGCCGCAAGAAGGATTCGTCCATTCAGGTGGCCTGCAACCTCGTGCGCGACGGGGAGGCCGACGGCGTCATTTCCGCCGGCCACTCAGGAGCCACCCTGGCCTGCGCCATGTTCACCATCGGGCGCGTGCCCGGGGTGGACCGGCCGGCCATTGCCACGTTCATGCCCACCGAACGCTCCCACACCGTCATCATCGACGTGGGAGCCAACGTGGACTGCAAGGGCTTCCACCTGCTCCAGTTCGGCGTCATGGCCTCGGTCTTGGCCAAGACCATGCTCGGCCGGGAAAACCCGACCGTGGCGCTGTTGTCCAACGGCGAGGAATCAGGCAAGGGCAATTTGCTGGTCAAAGAGGCTTTTGACCTGCTGCGGGCCAGCTCGCTCAATTTCGTCGGCAACATCGAGGGCCGCGACCTGTTTACAGGCAACGTGGACGTGGTGGTGTGCGACGGGTTTGTGGGCAACGTGGTGGTCAAGCAGGCCGAAGGTCTGGCCTCGTCGCTTGGGCGGTTGCTCAAAGGCGAGCTGCGCCGGGGCTTTTTCGGCCAGATCGGCACCATGCTGGCCTTAAACGCCCTCAAACGCTTCTCCCGCTTGGTCGATTACGCCGAATACGGCGGAGCCCCGCTGCTGGGCGTCAAGGGCAGCTGCCTGATCTGCCACGGCGCATCCAATTCCAAGGCCATGTCCAGCGCCGTGCGCATGGCTGCCCGCTTTGTGGCGATGGAAGCCAATTCCCATCTGTCCGAGGCCGTGGCCGCAAATATCGACTTGGCCGGCACCCGCCGGCCGGCCGCCAACGACCAACGCTAAGACGGTTCCCCTTCATGACACACGATTTTTTCATTCGCGGTCTGGGTTTTTATGTGCCGGAAAACGTGGTGACCAACGCCGATCTGGAAAAGATCGTCGACACCACCGATGAGTGGATCACCACCCGCACCGGCATCCGGGAGCGCCGCGTGGCCGTCCCCGGCCAAGCCACCTCCGATCTGGCGCTTGGCGCGGCCAAGGCCGCCCTGGCCGATGCCGGCATGACGGCCGACGAGCTGACCCATATCCTGGTCTATACCCTCACCCCGGATTTCTACTGTCCGCCCACGGCCTGCCTGCTGGAAGAAAAGCTCGGCATCCGTGGAAAATTCGCCCAGGACCTGAATGCCGCCTGTTCGGGGTTTGTCTACGGCCTGGAAACGGCCCGGTCCATCGTGGCCCTGCATCCCGAGGCCAAGGTGCTCCTGTGCGCCGCCGAAGTGCTCACCTCGCGCACCAACTGGGCGGATCGCCGCACCTGCGTCCTTTTCGGCGACGGGGCCAGCGCCGCCATTATCGCCGCCACCCCGGGCGAAGGCTCGGCCCGCATCGTCGATGCCCGACTCTACAGCGACGGGTCTCTTGGCCACCTGCTGACGGTCAAGGGCGGCGGTTCGGCCGCACCCTTGAAACTCGGCGACGTGGTGGATGAAAATTTCTTCGTACAGATGGCCGGGCAGGAAGTCTTCAAGCATGCCGTGCGCAACATGACCGCCGTGTGCGAGGAAGTGCTGGCCGGGGCCGGCATCGCCGCCGACGGGGTGGATTTTCTCATTCCGCATCAGGCCAACCTGCGCATCATCGACGCCGTGGCCAAGAAACTTTCCATTCCGGCCGAGCGGTGCGTCATCACTATCGACCGCTACGGCAATTCCTCGGCCTCGTCCGTTGGCATCGCCCTGGCCGAAGCCCGGCAGACCGGTCGCATCCAGCCCGGAGCCTTGGTGCTCCTGGCCGTTTTTGGCGGCGGATTCACCTGGGGCGCGTCCCTGCTGCAGTTTTAGCCCGGCTCGGGGGACGCCCCCGACCGGCCCGACCCGGCCGCAACGCCCTGGTTTTTCGGCGTTGCCCAGGGATACGCCGTTTCGTCCGCGGCAACTGCCGCCGACGAAACGGCCGGAAAACGGATTTGCCGTGTGCGGGCGTTTCGGCTAGGGTGTCGCCCTGCCCGCCCAGGATGGGGCAATTGCCTTCGCCTTTCCCGTCAACGACTGTGAGCATGCCCCGGGTTTCCCCCGAGGCCGGCGACAAGGAGTTCTGCCATGCCTACGGCGCTTATCACCGGCGGCTCGCGCGGCATCGGCGCGGCCGTAGCCAAACGCCTCGCCGCCGACGGCTACGCTGTGGTCGTCACCTACGTCAGCAAGCCCGAAGCGGCGGCGGCCGTGGTCGACGAAATCGTCTCGGCCGGCGGCATTGCCCGCGCCCTGCCGCTCGATACCGGCGACGCTGCGGCGGTGGCCGCCTTTTTCGCCGACCATATGAAAGACGCCGATCTCCACGTCCTGGTCAACAACGCCGGCATCACCCGCGACGGGCTGATCGTGCGCATGAAGGACGAAGATTTCGCGGCCGTTATCCGCATCAATCTGATCGGGGCGTTTATCTGCCTGCGCGAGGCCGCCAAGATCATGATGAAGCGCCGCACCGGCCGCATTATCAATATCACTTCGGTGGTCGGCCAGTCCGGCAATGCCGGGCAGGCCAACTACGCAGCGGCCAAGGCTGGCCTCATTGGCCTGACCAAATCCGCCGCCCTTGAGCTTGCCGCCCGCAACATCACGGTCAACGCCGTGGCCCCGGGCTTTGTGGAAACCGACATGACCGCTGTTTTACCCGATGCCGTCAAGGCGTCCTTTGCCGACCGCATTCCGGCCAAGCGCGCCTGCGCTCCCGGGGAGATCGCCGCTGCCGTCAGTTATCTGGCCAGCGACGACGCCGCCTATGTGACCGGCCAGGTTCTCGGTATCAACGGCGGCATGTACATGTAACCGAAACGTCATACGGCCCTTACTTGGAGGACATCATGTCTGTCGCGGAAAAAGTCAAAGAGATCATCGTGGATCAGCTTGGCGTGGACGCCGCTGAAGTGCTTCCCGAAGCCAAGTTCGTGGATGACCTGGGCGCCGACTCCCTGGATCTGACCGAGCTGATCATGGCCATGGAAGAAGAATTTGGCGTCGAAATCTCGGACGAGGATGCCCAGACGATCCAGAAAGTCCAGGACGCCATCTCCTTTATCGAAAAGAAAAAGGGCGAATAAGCCCCAAACGCCCAGTCGGGCCGGGGCGGCGTTGCGGCTTTCTGCCCGCCCCGGCTTGCGGACGGAAGCGCCATGACCTTACATCGGGTAGTCGTTACCGGCCTTGCGGCCATCACCCCCCTCGGCAACGATCTGGCCAGCAGCTGGCAGAACCTTGTGGCCGGCGTCTCTGGCGCGGCCCCCATCACCAGGTTCGACGCCACGGCCTACGACACGCGCTTTGCCTGCGAAGTCAAAGACTTCGATTCCAAACCGTTTGTCGCGGCCAAGCTGGCCAAACGTCTCGACCGTTTCACCATTTACGCCCTGTCCACCGCCATGATGCTCATGGAGAGCGCAGGGTACACGATCGCCCCTGAGGAAGCCGAGATGGTTTCCGTCATCATCGGCTGCGGTCTGGGCGGCCTCGAAACCCTCGAAGCCACCCACGCCAAGCTCATGGAACAGGGCCCTTCGCGTGTCTCGCCCTTTTTCATCCCGACCATGATCGCCAACATGGCCGCCGGGCAGGTCTCCATTGCCACCGGCGCGCGCGGCTCCAATGTCTGCACCACCTCGGCCTGCGCCTCGGGACTGCACGGCATCGGCTACGCCGCCTCGGACATCATGCTCGGCCGGGCCACGGCCGCCATCTGCGGCGGCGTCGAATCCACCATCACGCCCCTGGCGGTTGGCGGATTTAATGCCTTAAAGGCCCTGTCCACCCGCAATGACGATCCGGCCAAGGCCTCGCGTCCCTTTGACGCCGACCGCGACGGGTTTGTCATGGGCGAGGGCTGCGGCCTGCTGCTGCTCGAATCCCTGGAACACGCAACCGCCCGCGGCGCGCGCATCCTGGCCGAAGTGGCCGGGTTTGGCGCATCGGGCGACGCCTACCACATGACCGCTCCGCCCGAGGACGGTTCCGGCATGGCCCTGGCCATGCGGGCCGCCCTGCGCGAGGCGCGCATGGCCCCCTCCGAGATCGCCCACATCAACGCCCACGGCACCTCCACCTCGCTCAACGACTCTTGCGAGACCACGGCCATCAAGACCGTGTTCGGCGACCATGCCTACAAGGTGCCGGTGACCTCCAACAAGTCCATGATCGGCCACTGCTTAGGCGCTGCCGGCGGCATCGAGTCGGTCATGAGTGTTAAGACCATCATGGAGGGCGTCATCCCGCCCACCATCAACCTGGACACCCCGGACCCGGTGTGCGACCTGGACTATACGCCAAACGTCGCCCGCACGATGGCCGTGGGAAGTGTGCTTTGCAACTCGTTCGGGTTTGGCGGCACCAACGCCAGCCTGATCTTCAAGGCCTTTGCCGAGTAGTGACGAGGCCGGACCGCGCGCCCGGCCACATTGCCGCACACGGGGGGATGTCCGATGATCGGGCCTCCCCCCGAACGCATTGAGAAGGAGACGCCCATGGAAGACCTGCTTATTGCCGATCCCGAAGTCGGGCGGGCCGTGTGCCTGGAAATCGAGCGCCAGACCGGCAAGCTCGAAATGATCGCTTCTGAAAATTTCGTCTCCGTGGCCGTCCGCCAGGCCCAGGGCAGCGTGCTCACCAACAAGTACGCCGAAGGTTATCCGGGCAAGCGCTACTACGGCGGCTGCGAGTACGTGGACATGGCCGAGGATCTGGCCCGCGACCGGGTCAAGACCCTGTTTGGAGCCGAGTACGCCAACGTCCAGCCCCATTCCGGCTCCCAGGCCAACATGGCCGTCTATTTCGCCGCCATGAAGCCCGGCGACACCCTGCTTGGCATGGACCTCTCCCACGGCGGCCATCTCACCCACGGCTCGCCGGTCAACTTCTCGGGCAAGCTTTTCAACATCGTTTTCTACCACGTCCGCAAAGAGACCGGCACCATCGACTATGACGAGGTCGAACGGCTGGCCAAAGAGCACCGCCCGACGGTCATCGTGGCCGGAGCCAGTGCCTACCCGCGCATCATCGACTTCCCGCGCTTCCGGGCCATTGCCGACGAAGTCGGGGCCAAGCTCGTGGTCGACATGGCCCATATCGCCGGTCTGGTGGCCACCGGCCACCACCCTTCGCCCATTCCGTATGCCCACTACACCACCTCGACCACGCACAAGACCCTGCGCGGTCCGCGCGGCGGCCTGATCCTGTCCACCGAGGACAACGGGAAGACGCTTAATTCCCAGATCTTCCCCGGCATCCAGGGCGGCCCGCTCATGCACGTGATCGCGGCCAAGGCCGTGGCCTTTGGCGAGGCGCTCAAACCCACCTTCAAGGTCTATCAGGGCCAGGTGGTGAAAAACTGTCAGGCCCTGGCCACCGGGCTGACCGCCCTGGGCTATGATCTGGTCTCCGGCGGCACGGACAACCATCTGGTGCTGATGGACCTGACCAACACGGACGTGACCGGCAAAGACGCCGAGCACGCCCTGGATCTGGCCGGCATCACCTCGAACAAGAACACCGTGCCCTTTGAGACCCGTTCGCCCTTTGTCACCTCGGGCGTGCGTCTGGGCACGGCGGCCCTGACCACCCGCGGTCTGGTCGAGGCCGACATGGCCAGGATCGTGACCTGGATCGACGCGGCCATCAAGGCTGTGGGCAACGACACCAAGCTCGAAGAGATCCGCAAAGAAGTGCAGCCCTTTGCCAAGAGCTTTCCGCTTTTCGCGTGGTAGAGTGCGTCATACAACCGGGAGTGGCGGCCTGCCGCTCCCGGACTGCGAAGCCGGGGGGAAAGCGCCCCTGGCGTAGCGCCAACGGGTCGGAACCGGCACAACGCCGGCTCCGACCCGTTACCGTTTCGGCACTGGCTGGAAGTGTTCTTTCCAGTACGCCTGTACTTCCTGAGAATAGCAAACCAGGCGTTAGCAGGGCAACCCCTGAAAAACACGGAAGGGCCCCAAATATATGGGTTGCGTTATGAGCACTGGGAAGTTAATTTAGTCAAAGTTTGTAATTTGGGATGTTCCCTGGAAATTGAAAGGAATCGTCTTAAATGATTGCGTCCGAACACTATAGAACAATAGTTATGGTGAAGCATGGCAATAGGGAACGTTAAGACAACGCAAGACCATCTAGATAGGCTTTCACGATCTAATCCTACAACGGCCATTGTTGAGTTGATCTGGAATGCCCTTGATGCCGGAGGCTCCGCAGTAGAAGTTACTTTTGAAACTTCAAATCTTGGTGGAATTTCTGCAATTGAAGTAAAAGACTTCGGAGATGGGATTGATCCGAGTGAACTTGATTCATCATTTGGGAAAATTGGAGATTCTCTAAAAAAAATTCGAACAAGAACACCAGAAGGTCGCACTGTCCATGGATCACTTGGCCAAGGAAGATTCAAAGCCTTCGCACTTGGAGCGCATGCAACATGGAACACAACTTTCAAGCGCAACGAGAAACTCTATTCCTACCAAATTAGCGTAATAAAAGACAAGTTAAATTCCTATCGTTCTACCGAACCCAAAGAAACAACCTTTCACAAGACGGGAACGGTATTAAGGATTGACCAAATATCCGACAAAAAGGTGGACACACTCGTTGCAAATACTTCTCAGGTCGATATTCTTCAGAGCATAGCTTTGTATTTGATGCAGTACAAAGATGTAAATGTTACATATGATCGCAAAGCTCTAGATCCATCCCTTACGATTAAACGAAAGAAGAAATTCATACTGGAGACGATCCAAGATATAACTGGAGAGGCAGAGCTGACTATCATTGAGTGGAATATAGCATACAAGGGCAAAAAACTATATTTGTGCGACACGCAAGGCTTCTCACGAGATGAGATCGATGGGATTATTAAGTTCCCAGGATATGATTTTACTGCATATTTACAATCAGAATCAATTGACGAACTATACAAAACGAATGAACTCGCTGCCAAAACTTTAAACCAAAAGTACAAAGCTTTATTAGACACAGCCAAAGATAAAATTAGAAACTACTTCACGGAACTCGCGGCAGAAGAAGCCTCAAAAATTGTCGAGAAATGGAAAGAGGACAAAATCTACCCGTTCACAGAAGATGAGATTTCTCATCCTGTCAAAAAAGCAGAATCGCAAGTTTTTGATATTGTCGCCGCTCGCGTATACGAACACCACAAACCCTTCAGAGACGGAGAAAATGACGCCAAAGAATTAACTTTACGTCTTTTGCGTCAAGCCATAGAAAATAAACCACAAAATGCAATCAAAATAATCAATGAAGTATTGCGACTTCCCAAAGACAAGCAAGACGAACTCGCTGAGCTACTTGAAAGAACAAGCCTAGAATCAGTACTAAATGCAGCGAACATAGTCACAAAGCGCATTGACACGATTCTTGGGCTTGAAGAAATTATATTTTCCAAAGAATGGAAAAAGCATCTTCGCGAACGAACACAGCTTCACAGACTACTAGTCCATGAATTGTGGGTTTTTGGAGAACAATACACTCTAGACACCGATGACGAATCTTTAAAACAAGTACTAATAAAACACTTACGGCATTTGGACCGTTCCGACCTCGCCGAACAGATTGGTGATGTCAAGTTAATAACTGACGAAGGCGGAATTCCTGACATAATGATGTCAAGGAAGATCACCCGGCCTGATAAAAAATTTGAGCATTTAGTACTTGAGCTAAAGGCACCAAGGGTTAAGATCGGACCCGACGAAATCACACAGATTGAAAAATATGCGTTTTCAGTGATCGACGACGAACGTTTTTCAAAAAGCGACGTGATATGGACATTTTACTTAATAAGCAATGATTTTAGCAAGTTTGCAGAAACTAAAGCAAATTCAGACGACCGACCATACGGTTGCATCTTTAGCAAAGGCAATGCGACTATCTGGATAAAAAAATGGAGTGATATTTTGCACGAAGCAAAGTATCGTTATGAATTCTTTAGGCAAAAACTCGAAATTGAAGCTTCTCGCGAAGAAGGCATCCAGCACCTTTTTGATAAGTACGAAAACATATTCAAAACAGCCAAGACAAGTGGTACTTAATATATTAAACCATAAACAGAGAACATCCGTTCGAAATTCATTAGCGTTCTCCAAATAAAAACTCATGAAGAACTGTCTTTAGTGTGACATTTCCCCTGTCTGATATCACAGCTAAGAATTGTAAGGCCAGCCACAAAGGCCATCGTCATGCTGAATAGTCCCCCCACGCTCCCAAAATAAAAAAACGCGCTGCGGGAGGACACACCGCAACGCGCTTTTTCGCAAATCAGTCGGCTGTAAAATTATCTAGCGCGTCCAGGGGCTGCCGAAACCCGTGCCGTCCTGGGGGGCCGGCATGGTGCCGTCGCCAAAGCCAAGACCAAGGCCGAGGCCGGTTCCTGCGCCCTGGCCGCCCAAGGCCTGACCACCGGTGCACGTGCCGCACACGCCGGTTCCCGCCGCGACAGGGGCTTCGTCGCCGTCCATCCACCACGCCCCGGTCCCGTCCCCCCAAGAGGCCAGGGCCTGGGCGCCAGTCATCAACACCACGGCCAAAGCCAATCCCGCTGCAATCGCTCTCATTGTGTCCTCCATGGAAACAGAATGAACCTTTCCAAGCAAAAGCGATGCCATAGGAAAACACGCGGTTATTCAAGCCTGTTGCTGTTTTTGTGAGAAAGCTGGTGGATAGTATCTATACAGAAGGAAGGATTCGCCTGAAGCATAAGTTTACACTGTATACCAATAATGCCGAATCCATATCTGGGCGCTGTAGAATATCACAAGATACATTCGCCGCACCCAGGACCGCAGCGGCGCAACACGCCCCCCCTTGCGCTGCAGCCGTGCGCCGCCTTGCCAGATCTCTGCCAGACCGCTGCGACGGCGCCACAACAGCCGCCCCGGGCCTGAAACGGAAACTTCAGGTTGTTTTCTTTGCGAACCGGCTTTCCAGACAGTCCGTTGCAGTGCTAACAGACAAGGTGAAATCCGCATCGGTCGCCAGCAGACGAAACGAACGCATCCTCCGGGGCGCTTTCCCGACCATTCACCCCGGTAAAGCTCGAAACCCTTCAAGGAGGGACTCTCCCATGAATAGCGTCTCCCGTCGCAAATTTTTTGGCCTGATGGCTCTTGGCGCGGGCTCCATGGCCATGCTGCCCGGCATGGCCTTCGGGGCCGCCAAAGCCAAAACGTCCGCACCCGGACAAACCAGTCTGGCCGCCGGACAGGCCATGGCCCGCATCAAGGCGCTGATCGACGAACTGCGCGCCGAGGGCCGGGCCTTTGCCGCCGACGCCCTGGCCAGCGACAACAACGCCCAGTGGGATCGCCTGCTCAACCACTATTTCGACCGCAAAGGGTTCGCCTCCATCTCGGTCAACGCCGCCAACCTGTGCCCGTCCTTGAAGCCGGTCAACCGGATGGCCGCCCTGGTGCGCGATTTGCTCGAAGCCGACATCTCCTTTCCCATGCGCGGCGAACTGGCAAAGGCCAGCCTTGGCCATGGCCTGACCGCGGTCAAGGACTGGTTCGGCCTCGGCGGATCGGACGCCAAGGCCGATTTCCTGTTGGCGCTCACAGCCAATTCCACCATGGGCAACAACTTCGTGAATAACGGCCTCGTGACCTCCGGCTTCATGGACCCGCAAAAGGACAATATCGTGGTCTGGGACGTCAACCATCCCACCAACTACGACGCCTGGATGTACCGCAAGGCCACCCAGGGATGGGGCGCGGACTCGATTCGCATTCTCAAAACCAAGATGTTTGCCAGCTCCGTGACCGAGGCGGAACGCAAGGCCGGCACCATCCCCTCGGACCCGCAAAACGAGGACGAGATCATCGCCGCCCTGCTCGCCCTGGTCGACGAGCGGACCAAACTGGTGACCCTGTCCTGGCAGTCCAACGAATGCGGCATGGTCCTGCCCATGCAGCGCATCGTCTCGGAGCTGCGCGCGGTCAACAAGAACATCCACATCCACGCCGACAGCGCCCAGACCTTCGGCGTCCTCGACCTCAAGCTCGGACAGGTGGACGTGGACAGCATCGCCGGCAGCTTCCACAAATGGCCCTGCGGCCCGAAAATGGTCGGCATCCTGTACATGAACAACAAGCACGGCGCGGCCGAGCGCTTCACCCCAAGCATCTGGGGCTACGACGAATACATCAACACCCCGGCTGATTACGGCTTTGCGGCCAGTACCGGGACCATCGACCCCAACGCCAAGCGGTTTTCCTATCTCGGCCAGCAAAACGACGCCACCCTGGTCGCCACCTGGATGGCGGCCCTGTTCCACACCGGCCAGCTGCACCCGGGCGTGACCCCGGCCAAAATCGAAGCCCGCATCCATTACCTGGGCGGACAGGTCCAGCAGGCGCTGTTCAAACACCTGCCCAAGGTCTTCCCAGACTTCACCCCGAAAACCGCGGCCCAGTGGATCGCCACGCCAACCAGCAACGCCCGGCTGCGCAGCTCGGTCTATCTCTTTAAGACGCCCGACGGCATCGTCGCCGGCGACGTCATGAAGCACGTGTACGAGCAGCACCGCTTCGCCATCGCCAACCTCAAGGTCATGGGCCACGATTTGCTGCGCGTTTCGCCAACCATCTGCAACAACGCCAAAGACGTCGAGGACGTGGTGGCGGCTGTGGTCGATGTTATTTTGGCCATGAAAAAGAAGACCCTGGCCAACAACACCCATACCCGCTCCTACGCTTAAGCGCGCAATCTCCGGCCGCCTGTGCCGCTGCGGCCTGCCGCCCGGCCCCTGGACCCTACGGTCAGGGCCGGGCGGCAGCGCCCCAGAAACGCTCGGCCAAGCCCCCCTCTCCTGACCAACCAGCCTGACCAGCCCGGACCGTGGCCTCCTCCTCTGGCGCACCAGCCCCAACCGGCGTATACAAAAACACCGCAAGCGCCGTGCATGCGCACCAAGGAGTCGCCAATGACCGTTGTATCGCTTTCCAGCGGACTCTACTGCCAGGAAGAGGCCGTTGTCGCTGCCCTGGCCAAGGCCACGGGACGCCCCATCGTCACCGACAGCGCGCTCATCCAGGCCGCCGCCGACCTGTCGGGGCTGGAGCCGGACCGGATCAGCCAGGTCTTTGCGGCCAGGACGCCGTTTCTGGCCCGGTGTAGCCACGCCAAAGAGCAGGGGCTCGCCTGGCTGCGCCTGGCCTTGGCCACCCGGCTGGTCGAGGACGAGAACCTGCTGTTGACCGGATGGTGCGCCGTGCTTGTGCCGCGCCGCATCACCCACGTTCTGGCCGTGTGCCTCATTGCCGACGCCGCCAGCCGTCTGCATGTCGCAACGCAGGCCGGGTTGCCGGCCGCCGAGGCCCGGCCGGCCCTGGAACGAAACGACACGGACCACGTTGCCTGGACCCGTCTGGTCACCGGCCAGGCCGACCCCTGGGACCCGGCCCTGTACGACCTGCTCGTGCCCATGGACAAGACCGCCCCCGAGGCCGCCGCCGCCCTGATCCTCGGCCACCAGAACGATCCGGCCGTGCGCCCGACCGAGGCCTCCCGGGCCGCTGCCCGGGACTTTCTCCTGGGCGCACGGGTGGAAACCGTCCTCGCCGGCCATGGCCACGGCGTGGCCGTCGCGGCCAGAAACGGCCGGGTCACCCTGACCATCAACCGGCGGGTTCTGTTTCTGGAGCGGTTGGAAAAGCAGTTGCGCGCCGTAGCCATGCGCATTGAAGGGGTCCAGGACGTGATGACCAAGGTGGGCCGGGGCTTTTACCAGAGCGACATCTACCGGCAGGCCGATTTCGAACGCACGGCCCACTGCCTCCCGACCATCGAGACCCGGGAATTCATCCAGGCCCAGTCCGAACGGCTGGAGCGCCGCGAGGACAGCCGGCAGCCGGCCTGACCGGCAACGCACGAGGGAAAAGGGGAAACGGATAAATCAGAAACCGGGGAAACGGGCGATAAACCGGCAGCCGCCGCCGGGGCGGTCCTCGTAGGTGATGTCGCCGCCAAGGCCCCGGGCCACGCCGCGCGCCGCCGCCAGCCCCAGGCCGCTTCGGGTGTTGGAGTCGCGGGTGGAAAAAAACGGTTCGAAGATGCGTCCGGCCACGGCCGCGGCAATGCCCGGCCCGTCGTCGGACACGGTCAAGGTAAAGGCCCCGTCGCCGGCGGCGGCCTCGATGCGGACCCGGCCGTCCCGGCCGGCCACCGCGTCCAGGGCGTTGTCCACCAGCACCGAACAGACCAATTCCAAGGCCCCGGGCGGGAAACAGACCACCAGATTCTGGGGGGCGGCGTTGTCGCACACGACGCCAAGTTCCTGGATGCGCCCGGCCCGGTCGGCCAGGACAGCATCCACGGCCTCGCGGGGACGGATGCTCGCGGGGCGCGGATCGAAGCGGCCGCCGCACTTGAGCAGGTTGAGCATGATCCCCTTGATCCGCGTGCCTTGCCCGGCAATCTGGCGGGCCGACTGGCGGATTTCGTCCGCCGTCTCGGCGCAGGACTCGGGCAGATCGTCGCACAGGTCCTCGATCCAGCCGGCCAGGGTGGTCATGACCGTGACCGGGTTGTTGATTTCGTGGGCCGCTCCCTCGGCCACCCGGCCCAGCGCGGCCAGACGGTCGACTTCGATAACCCGGGAGGACTCGGCCCGGTCCAGCTTGCGGCCGTAGGCCCGGGTCAGCGCCGCCACAAGTTCGTCGAAATCCAGGCTCTTGGACAGATAATCGGCTGCTCCGAGCTTCATGCCGGCCACAGCCGATTCCACCCCGGCCTGGCCGGTCAGCATCAGGGCCTCGCCGGCAAACCCGGCCTGTTTCAGATCGGCCAGCACCTCGATGCCGTTTTTCCCCGGCAAATTGACGTCGAGCAGCACCAGATCCGGCGGGGACGCGGCCGCCGCGCGCAGCGCCTCGTCCCCGTCGGCCGCAACCGTCACCGAGAAGTCGCGGCTGGTCAGCCGCTGCGCCAGCAGCGCTGCATAGAGTGGCTCGTCGTCAACGAGCAGGACGGATATCGGCATCGGCCGTCTCCTCCATGGTCCCTGCCTGCGCCCCGCGCCTTGCGGCGCGGCCACACGCGGGACCTTCCTGCGGACGGTGCGCCCTACTCTTTGTCCTCGTTTAAGATGTCATGGGCCTCATCAAACGCGCCGGCCTGGGCAAAGGTGGCGGCCACCATGGCGTCGTCGAGCTTGTCGCGGTAGGCCTTTTTGACCGTGCCGAGCAGTTCGTCGATTTCCACCGGCTTTTTGTGGTAGTGGAAGGCGCCGAGCTTTTTGACTTCCTCTTCAATGGCCTCGTTGCCGTGGCCGGTCAAAATGACGACGCGCACCTCGGGGTTGCTCTTGCGGACCTTGCGCAGCACTTCCATGCCGTCGATGCCAGGCATCCGCAAGTCGAGCACCACCACGTCCGGGGCGTCGGACTGCACCGCCTCCAGGGCTTCCTCGCCGGAGTAGACCACCCGGGAGGGCACGTCGCGCATCTTGAGGCGCTCAGACAGGGTGTTGACGAAGTTTTCCTCATCATCGACCAGCAGCAGCTTGATCTTTTTCATGGCAGTCTCCTTATGAGGCCCCGTCCGCTGCGGGCGGACATGAAGCCGGTGGTGTCGTTGGCTGTTCCCGAAAAACAAGGGTCAGGCGGTCGCCAGGGACAATCTCGGCCCCGGCGGCCCGGGCCGCATCCAGGCAGGCCTGCCGGGCTTCGTCGCAAAATCCGCCTTCGCCCGAGGCAAAGGTCACGGTCAGGGCGTCGCCGGCCGCCTGGCAGGTCAGGCGCACCTCCCCGCCCATGGGCAGATGGGGCAGGCAGGCCAAAAGCGCCAGCAGAACCGGCCCCAGGTAGTCGGCCCGGCGTATCGCCGGCCAGTCCTTTGCGTCGTCGGCCTGAGGCGCAGAAAGCACGGCAGTGATCTTGCGGCGCTTGAGCAGCCGTTCGGCCAACAGCAGCACGGCCGCCAGGGCTTCCGGCGGGCTGGCCGGCCGGCCGTCCCGGTCCAGGCTGTGGGCGGCCAGGGCCAGGGCTTCGGTCAGGCCCACGGCCCGGGCCAGCTGGCCGCGCAGCATGGCCAGGAGTTCCACAAAGCGTTCGCGATACTCAAAGCCGCCCTTGATGCCGAGCGTACGGCGGCGGGTGCGGACATCGGCGGCCAGACAGTCCTCCATCAGGCCAAACGCCTGGGTGAAGGTGGCGTAGATGTTCATGAGATCGTGGCAGGCCGTTCCCGTCACCGTGGAAAGAAACAGGCCGTCGCCGTTCTCGGGTACGGCGGCGCTCATTGGGCTTTCCCGGCCACGGCGGCCGCCTCGGCGATCTTGGCCAGCAGGGCGTCGAGTTCCAGGGGCTTTAACAGGTAATCAAAGGCCCCAAGCTTCATGCCTTCCATGCCGTCGCGGGTGCCGGCCTGCCCGGTGAGCAGGATGACCTGGATTTCCGGGTTGGTGGCCTTCAAGTGGCGCAGGATGTCCAGGCCCTTAAGCCCCGGCATCATGACGTCCATGACCACCACGTCGGGTTTTTCGGTTGCGATTTCCCGCAAGGCCTCCTCGCCGGAATAGACGCAGCGCACCCGCAGTCCCCGAAGCGCCATGCGTTCGGCCAGGGTGGCGGTAAATTCCTTCTCATCGTCCACAAGCAGGATATTGACGTCGTGTATGCGCATCGCGTGCTACGCCTCGTGTTTGGGATGTTTGGGAAAGCGCAGGGTAAAGGCCGTGCCATGGTCGATCTCGCTCTCAACGCCGATCTCGCCGCCAAGGCGCTTGACGATGCCATAGGTGATGGACAGCCCCAGGCCCGTGCCCTTGGTCTTTTTGGTGGTGAAAAACGGCTCGAAAATGCAGGCCAGGGTGTCCTTGCTCATGCCGCAGCCGTTGTCGCGCACTTCGACCACAATGCCCTCGGCCTCGCCCCGGGTCCGCACCTCGATGTGGCCGTTGTCCGGGACGGCGGCCAGGGCGTTGTTTAAGATGTTCAAGAACACCTGCTGCAGCTGGCCCCGGTCGGACATGATGCGCGGGGCGTTGTGGTCGAGATCAAGGATCAGCTCGATCTTGCGGTGCAGGGCCTCCTGGGTGAGAAAGCCGCTGGTTTCGGTGATCACGTCGTTGAGGTCGAGTTCCTCCAGGCTGACGTCGAGGCGGCGGGCGAAGCCGAGCATGCGCCGGGTGATGTCGCGGCAGCGCATGACGGTCTTTAACACCGAATCGATCAGGAGCAGGTAGCGCTCCTTGTCCGGGAAATCCTCGCGCATCCCGATCAGATCGCGCATCAGTCCGGTCTTTTCGTTGATGACCGCCAGGGGGTTGTTGATCTCGTGGGCCACGCCGGCCGCCAGCCGGCCGATGGAAGAAAGTTTCTGGGCGTGTTCCACCTGGCGCAGGGCCAGCTCGCGGTGTTCCTCGGCCTCGCGCATCCGGCGAAGGAGCAGATCGGTCAGCTTGTAGGAGGCCAGGAACACGGCCAGCACCCCGGCGCAGAAGATAAAGACCAGATCGCCGCGCACCGTGTACCAGGTCCGCAGCATCTGGGCCTTGGGCTTGATCGCCGCCAGCACGAAATCGCTTTCCGGGAAATAGGTATAGGCCAAAAAGATGTCTTCGCCGTCGGCGTCCTGCTGCTGGAGCACCGTGGCTTCGAAGGTCGGCGGCGGCATGGGCAGGGAAAAGGTGTCGAGCACCTTGCCGAAGCGCTGGGAACTGGTCTGGAGGATGCCGGCCCGGTTGAGCAGAAAGGCGTCGGAGCCCGGTTCCAGCCCCATGGAGGCAATGATCTTGTCGAACTGGTGGGTATCAAGCGTGGCCCGCACGATAAAGGGTTCGCCAGAGGCCAGGGTGTGGCGCACGGCCACGACCACGTGGGGAAATTTACGGAACCCCATGAACACATCGGAAATATAGCGGCCCTTGACGCGCACCTCGTTAAACCAGGTCTGTTCGGCGTAGTTGTGGCCTTTGAGGGCATAGGGACCGACGTAATTGACCAGCTCGCCCTTGTCGTTAATGAGGCCGATGTCGACGAACCCGACGTATTCTGTCTGCAGGATCTTGAGAATCCGGGCCAGATCCGGTTCATTGGCCAGCTCGTTAAAGGTGTAGGCCTGGGCAATGAAGCCCACGGCCGAGGTACGTTCGGCCAGAAACAGCTCGAAGGAGTTTTTCGACTTGTTGACGATGACCCGCAGCGGGTTTTGGATCTCGCGCGACAGGGCTTTCTGGTATTCGTGGTAGTTGAGCCAGGCCATGATGGCCAGGGGCAAGGTGGCGGTAATGAGCATCAAGGCCGTGATCTTGCGGCGAAGCGACTTATAGACCCGGGGGGTGACGATCACGTCGGAGGAACCGAGACCTTCCAGATGTCGTTTGAAAGCTGCGCCAAACATGCTCATGCCCCGCCCTGGGGAAACAGGATGTCCCCTGAAGTGAGCCGCCCCCGGGCCAGACGATCCAGCACCGGGCCAAGTTCGCCGGCCACGTTGTCGATGACGTCCACCCGCTTCCAGCGCAGGTAGTGGTAATATTCCTCTTCCACCCCCCCGGCCACGACGGTGTCGATGTTGTGGGCCAGGACGTATTCGCAGAGGTCTTCACCGGAATTGCGGGCGAAAATGATCTCGGAGCGGGATGTCACCTCGCCAGCATCGTCAATATCGCACACCAGGGCCTCGGCCGTCTTGTCAAAACGCCAGGCCACCTCGTTGCCGCGAAGGGCAATGAGCACCCTGTGTCCGCTCATGACCCGCTCCTTTTGCCGGCCGGCTCTTTCCTGGCTTTGGCCGCCTTGGGTTTGGGCGCGTCCCCAGACGTCCCGGCCGTCCCCGATCCGGCGGCCGCGGCCGGGGCCGGGCGCACCGGCACGTAGACCGGCAGGTTGGCCGGCACGATCAGGGAGGTCTTGGAGGTCATGACGGCGTATTCGACGATGTTGCGCAGCTCGCGCACATTGCCGGGGTAGGGATATTCGGCCAGGACGCTCATGGCCTCCGGGGAAAATCCCTTGACGTTTTTCTTGAAGCGTTCGGCAAAGCGTTCGGCAAAATAGGCCAGCAAAAAGGGCAGGTCCTCGCCCCTGGCCCGAAGCGGCGGCAGGTCGAGGCGCAGCACGCTGAGCTCTTTGTAAAAATCCGGATCGAGCAGGCCCTTTTCGGCCAGTTCTTCGGGATTTCGCTGGGTGGCGAAGAGCAGCCTGAGGTCGAGGGGTTGCGGCGTCGTTTCGCCCTGGGGGCACACGCTGCCGGTTTCGAGAAAGGCGGCCAGACGCTGTTGCAGGGGCAGCGGCACATCGGAGAGTTCCGGGAAGAACATGCTTCCCCCGGCCGCTTCCTGAAAGCGGCCGCGAATCCCCTCCAGGCCAGAGCCTTCCTCGGCCGCGCGGCCAAAGAGTTCGGCCTCCAGCAGATCGGCCGGCAAAAAACCCAGATTCATCCGCAAAAACGGTCGTTTGGCCCGCAGGGAACTTTCATGGATCAGCTCGGCGATGAGATCCTTGCCCGTGCCGGTCTCGCCGACCAGGAGCACCGGCCGGTCGGACCGGGCAAACTCCGGCAGCACCGAGAGGATGTCCTCCATCACCGCGCTCTTGCCGATCAGCGCCCCCAGGCCGGACTTTTTCGTCAACATGCCGTCGGTCCCCCGCTGGGCCAGTTCTTCCACAAAGTCCACGCGGTACAGGGGTTGGCCGTCCGTAGTGCGCACCAGCCGGGAGCTTAAGCGCACGGGTATCTTGCGTCGGCCCCGGTTGACGATGTCCGTGTCCAGGGACGGCTCGCAGCCGTCCTGGCGCGTCAGGGGACAGTCCCGGCCGCACTGGGCTGTGCGCAGCACGTGCCGGCAGGGCAGTCCCCGGGCCTCGTCCAGGCTGAAGCCGGTCAACCGTTGCAGATACCCATTGAGGTAGAGGACTCGCCCGAGGCTGTCGTAGACGGCGGCCCCGAGCGGCAGCGCGTCCAGGAAACCGGGCAAGTCCAACCCACTCTCGGCAAACCAAACCGCCTTGTCCGTTGTTGCCACGCTCACTCCTCCATGCCTGCGGCGCTTCGCATACTGCGAGGTGTCACGATAGTCGAACCGCCGGCCACAGGGAAGCGGGCAGGCCTAGTGTCCCCCGCCGCCGACGATGCCGGAAGCGGCAAAGGCAAGCACCAGGATTTCCAGCACGGCGATGGCGGCGAAAATCGGCTCCTTCTTTTTCAGGTACGCGCCAATAAGCGGCACATAGCACAGGATGGTCATGCCGGCCAAAAGCACGATGCCGATAAAATTGAGAAAATCACCCTGGCCGATAAGTTTGAACCAGCCCCAGCCCGTGGGCACGTTGCCCTGGGCCAGGTAGGCCTTGACCGGCTGGGACCACAGCTGGGTCACGGTATCAAGCGGCACATGGGGGGTGACCACGCCGCTTATGTAGAGCACATAGGTCACGGCCATGAGGGCCAGGGAGCCCCAGCAGCCATAAAAGAGCATGTTGGAGTACAGGACCTGTTCCGGTGGGGTCTTCGAGGTATCGGTGCTCATGGAAATCTCCGTTTCGTGTCGTGTCGTGAGTGGTTGTAAACGAGGCTCAGCCGATGCCCAGGCCCTTGAGCAGCGCCTTGGCTCCGGAGAAAAGGAGCACGCCAATAACCATGTAGCGAATAAACTTCGGCTTGGCTTTGGCCAGAAGCCGCACGCCCACGAAGGAACCAAACATGAGGCCCACGATGGACGGAATGGCCATGAGCGGAATGACGCAGCCCTGGTTCAAATAGATCCAGGCGGCCGAGGTGTCGGTGATCGACAGCAGGAACTTGGAAGTGCCGACCGCGACCTTGAGCGGCACGCCCATCATGAGGTTCAACACCGGAACGTTGGCCCAGCCCGCGCCCAGACCGAACATACCGGCCATGACGCCGATGATGATGAACATCAAAAGGCCGGGCAGGGTGCGGTGGGTCTTCCAGGCATAGTCCTGGCCCGACGAGGCGTCGTGGTAGACGCCGTTCATCCCCAGGGCAATGCCCAGGGCATCGGGATTTTTCACTTCAGGCACGGCCACGTTCTTCGATTTGAGAATGAGGATGGCGATGAAAAGAATGGTGGCCCCAAGGCAGGTCTGCACGACGTTGGTGGGCAGGGCCAGACCGATCATGGCCCCGACGATGGCGCAGGACGAGGCGATAAGGGCCACGGGCAGGGCCAGACGCAGCGAGGCCAGGTTGCGTTTGAGCAGACCCGGTCCGGCGGCCAGGGCTCCGGCCAGGGCCACCATCAGGCCCGCGCCGCGCACGAAGTCGAGGTGGAACGGGAAAAATCCGCTGACCAGCGGCACGTAGAGCACGCCGCCGCCAACCCCGGCCAACACCGCGATGATGCCGAGGATGAAGCAGAAAAACAACAAGATGAGGGGCCACATCCACCAGGGGCCGGAGGCCCCGGCCTGGGTCAGGGCCTGGGTCACGGCCGCGTCGTTCTGGGCCGCCATGGCGAAGACCGCGATCAGCAGGGCAGCCGCGAGGACCGGCAGGCCCGCTTTCAGAAAAATTTGCCGTTTCATGATCCTCTCGTTCTCCTTTTCCAAGTGGTGTGGTGGGCAGGCCCGGCTCCGGCCGATGGCGCGGGCAAGGCCGTGGTCCGCGGCAATCGGTGCGAACCGTCCCTTGCCACCCCTCTTATCAAGGATTGTGCCTTTTTGAATTAGTTTTAATTTCAGTACATTAACATTTCTCGCCACCCCCAGGACGGCAAACATCTGCCGGCCTGCGGCAAATTTTTGCCGTTGTCATTTTGGGGCCAATAGCGCATGGTGGGCCGTCCCGACAAATGCCACGATGCCCGACGCCACGGACGGTGACGCCAAACATGATTGATTCCAGCATGTTGCTTTGCGGCAAATATTTGCCGCTGGACGCGGACGATCCCGTCACCGCCGGACAGGCCCCGCCTGAAGCAGAATTCCTCTTTTGTTCCGCAGAGATGCAGGCCGTCTACGACCTCGCCACCCAGATCGCCCCCTCCGACGCCTGCGTGCTCATTTCCGGCGAAACCGGCACCGGCAAGGAACTGCTGGCCCAGTGCATCCACAACCTCAGCCGGCGGCGCAAAAAACCCTTTGTCCCGGTCAACTGCGGCGTGCTCAAAGGCGAACTCTTTGCCGACAAATTCTTCGGCCACGAGGCCGGAGCCTTCACCGGCGCAGCCAAGGTCTCGCGCGGCATCTTCGAGATGGCCGGCGACGGCACCCTGTTTCTGGATGAAGTGGGCGAAATCCCAGGCATAAACCAAGTCGATTTCCTGCGCGTGCTGGAAGAACGCTCCTTTCGCCGGCTCGGCGGAGAGCGGCCCATCCGCTTTGCCGCCCGGATCGTGGCCGCCACCAACCGCACACTCACCGAAATGGTGCGCCAGGGAGCCTTCCGGGCCGATCTCTACTACCGCCTAAACGTCGTGCCGCTTGTCCTGCCGCCCCTGCGAGAGCGTAGCGGAGACATCGTTTTTCTGGCCGAGTATTTCCTGTCCATCTACCGCCAGCGCTACCACAAGCCCGGTCTGCGCTTCACCAAGGCGGCCCTGACGGAATTGACCGGTCATGACTGGCCGGGCAATGTGCGGGAGCTTAAAAACCTCATCGAACGCCTGGCCCTTCTCAGCCGCGAAGGCCCCATCGACGCCGGCGACTTGCCCGAGGACATGCGCCTTGGCGGCGAAATCGCCCCCCGGGGGTCCGATCCCAATGCCGCCGTCACCCTGGACGAGGCCGTGAAGCAGGCCAAGACCCAGGCCATCCTGCGGGCCTTTGCCGCCTGCGGCGGCGACCGGGCCAAAACCGCCGAACGCCTGGATATAAGCCCCCGCACCCTGCGCCATCTGGTGCGCGAATTGGGCATTCGGAAGATATAAGAGAAGAAAAGAGGGAAGATGCCTCCGGCGGCCGGGAGGGGGTAACCCCCTCCCGGACCCTCCCTGACAGGGGTTAAGGGGGACGCATTTCCACTCTGGCCGGCCCGTCCAAACGCGCCCCGCCACCAGTCCCGGGATGCAAGGCCGTTGACCTGCGCGCCCGGGCAGCCTATGGCCTTTCGCGCATCCACTCTTATTTGTAACGGCAGTGCCCGATCGAGGCTGCGGCGCACAGCCGAAGCCCTCCCTGGCTGCGGCCATCCCGGATGCACCCTTTCCCCTGACGACGCCAAGCCGGCAACGCCGGCCCAACACGGTACCCCAAACGCCATTGAGGCCACGACATGCAAGATCAGTTAAGCGCCCGGGAACTGCGCCGGGAAACCGCCCGGCGGCGGACCTTCGCCATCATCAGCCACCCTGACGCCGGCAAAACCACCCTGACCGAAAAACTCCTGCTCTTTGGCGGAGCCATCGACATGGCCGGGGCCATCAAGCCCAAAAAAGCCGGCCGCCACGCCACCTCGGACTGGATGGCCATCGAGCGCGAGCGCGGCATCTCCGTGACCTCCTCAGTCATGAGCTTCGATTTCAACGGCTGCACCATCAACCTGCTCGACACCCCGGGCCACCAGGACTTCTCCGAAGACACCTACCGGGTGCTGACCGCCGTGGACTCGGCCCTGATGGTCATCGACAGCGTCAAGGGCGTTGAGACGCAGACCAAAAAGCTCATGGAAGTCTGCCGGATGCGCACCACGCCGATCATTACCTTCATCAACAAGCTCGACCGCGCCGGCCGCACCCCGTTTGAACTGCTCGACGACATCGAACAGAGCCTTGGCATCGAGGCCGCCCCCATGACCTGGCCCATCGGCATGGGCAAGGAATTCAAGGGCGTCTACGACCTGCGCAACAACAGCCTGCGCTTTTTCGCCCCCCAGTCCGAAAAAGGCTCGCGCCCCCGGGAATCCGTGGTGGTCCAGGGCCTGGACGATCCGGCCCTGGTCGAACATCTGGGCCAGGCCAGCGCCGACGAACTGCGCCAGGAAATCGAGCTGTTAAACGGCGCCGGTTATCCCTTTGATATGGAGCGCTACCGCAGCAGCCAGCAGACGCCGGTCTTTTTCGGCAGCGCCATCAACAATTTCGGGGTCAAGGAGCTGCTCGAAGCCTTTACCGAGCTGGCCCCGCCTCCCCGGCCCCGGCAGGCCAAGACCCGGGAGGTTGACCCGCTCGAAGACCATTTTTCCGGGGTCGTCTTCAAGATCCAGGCGAACATGGATGCGGCCCACCGCGACCGCGTGGCCTTCGTGCGCATCTGCTCGGGGCAATTCACCCGGGGCATGAAGCTGCGCCACCACCGCCTGGGCAAGGACATCAAGGCGGCCAACGCCATCCTGTTCATGGCCCAGGACCGCACCGGCGTCGACGAAGCCTGGCCCGGCGACATCATCGGCATCCCCAACCACGGCATGCTCAATGTCGGCGATTCGTTAAGCGCCCGCGAACCGCTCATCTACCTCGGCATCCCCCACTTCGCCCCGGAGCACTTCCGGCGGGTGCAGCTCAAAAACCCGTTCAAGGCCAAGCAGCTGGAAAAAGGCCTGGGCCAGCTCTCGGAAGAAGGGGCCATCCAGTTTTTCAGGCCCACCATCGGCACCGGCATCATCCTCGGGGCGGTCGGCGTGCTCCAGTTCGAGGTCATTGCCGAACGGCTGGCCACGGAATACGACGTGCAAATCGACCTGCTCACGACCCGGTTCGTGGCCGTGCGCTGGCTGGCCTGCGACTCCAAGGACACCCTGACCCAGCTTGAGCGCGAAGAGCCGCAGGCCATGGTCAGGGACGCCGGCGGCCATCTGGCCATGGTCTTTACCAGCGAGTGGGAACTGGGGCGCACCGTTGAAAAATGGAAGACCATCCGCTTCGAAACCACCCGCGAATGCGGCGGCGAATCGGCCTGACGCCAGCGGGCGATGCGGGGAGAGAAAGGCATGCCTCCGGCGGCCAACGGGGTTGAACCCCTTTGGAAACCCCACCTCGTCTACGGTCTCCGTTATTTCCTTCCCCGTAGCCTTCCTGTTTGGGGCGCGCATTTGGCCTCGGGCCTGGCCCGAGGCCAAATGCGCGCCCCAGGCAGGGAGGGTCCGGGAGGGGGTTACCCCCTCCCGGCCGCCGGAGGCCTCTCCCGCCTTCCGTCCTCCCGCTCTTTTTGCCTCAATCGTGGCGGCTGACAAAGTGCGCTTGCCCGCGTACCCTTGGGACGAAACAAGCGATCGCTTCGGCCGTTAACCTTGGGGGGACGCATTGCGCACGTTGACCCTTCCCTGGGCATCCCTGCCCCATCTCACCATTCGCCAGAAGGTGTTGGTCGGCGTCATCATTCCCGTGCTGATCTTCACTGTGGTCGGGGTGGTGTCCTTTAACTACCTGATTCGTCTGGAAGGAACACTTGGCCTCATGGAAATGGCCGACGACCTTTCCAACGACATCCTGGAAGTGCGGCGCTACGAAAAGAACTTCCTGCTCTACGGCCACAGCGAAGACTTCGACGAATCCCTGCGCTACATCGAACAGGCCCGCGCCATGGTTTCCGCCATGGCGGCCGACGTCCGGGACGGCCGGGCCAGACAGGGTATCGCCACCCTGTCCCAGGCCCTGGACGACTACCAGGCCAGGGGCCTGGCCCTTCGCGCCGACCAGGGGGCGGCCGCGTCCGCCCAACTCCTGGACGATCTGCGCCAGTCCGGCAAGGACATGGTGGACCTGTCCCTGGAAATCAAAAACACCGAACGCAGCCGCACCCTCCAGTTGGTCGCCACCCTCAAGCGCCAGCTCCTGGTCTCGGGGATATTCATCACCGTATCCGGCATCGTCCTGGCCCTGCTCCTGGCCCGCAAGATTCTGCGGGCGCTCTCGGTCATCACCCAGGCCACGGCCGAGATCGGCCAGGGCAATTTCAAGACCCTGGACGTGCCCTCGTCCAACGACGAGACGCGCCACGTGCTGGAGGCCTTTAACCGCATGACCCGGGAGCTCAAACGCCGCCAGGAACAGCTGATCCAGGAGAAAAAACTGTCCTCCCTGGGTGTTCTGACCTCCGGCATCGCCCATCAGCTCAACAATCCCCTCAACAACATCTCCACCTCCTGCCAGATCCTTATCGAGGAACAAGGCGAGTGCGATCCGGTCTTTGCCGCCAAGATGCTCGGCAACATCCAGCAGGAGATGCTGCGGGCCAGGGACATCGTCAAAGGCCTGCTCGAATTTTCCCGGGCCAAGGACTTCAGCGTCAAACCCACGCCCCTGGCCGGCGTGGTGGCCAATGCCTTCCGGCTGGTCTCAAGCCAGGTGCCGTCCGGGATCACCCTGTCCCAGAACGTCCCGCCCGACCTCGTGCTCGATCTCGACGCCGCCCGGATGCAGGAGGTCCTGATCAACCTGCTGTTAAACGCCGCCCAGGCCATCGAGACGCCCCCCGGCTCCATCACCGTCACGGCCGGGCCGGACGCGACCCCGGGCATGGCCGCCATTGTCGTGGAAGACACCGGCGTCGGCATCCCGGATGAGGACCTCGGCAAGGTGTTTGATCCCTTCTACACCACCAAGGAGGTGGGCAAGGGCACGGGCCTTGGCCTGTCCATCGTCTTTGGCATCATCGAAAAGCACCACGGCTCCATTGCGGCGGAAAAATCCGCCGGCAAGGGGGCGCGTTTCGTCATCCGCCTGCCGCTCCCCGGCAGTCTCCCGGAAACGGCATGAAGGGCGGCGCCATCCTCATCGTCGACGACGAAGCCATTGCCGTGGAAAACCTCGGCCACATCCTGACCCGGGAAGGCTATGTCGTCTCGACCGCGGCCAGCGGCGAAGAGGCGCTGACCATCCTGACCGAGCGCGAGTTCGATCTGGTGCTGACGGATTTGCGGATGAAGGGCCTGGATGGGCTGGCCGTGCTGGCCGAATCCAAGCGGCTGTGGCCGGACACCGAAGTGGTGGTCATGACCGGGCACGCCACCGTGGCCACGGCCGTGGAAGCCATGCGCCTGGGGGCCTGCCACTACCTGACCAAGCCCTATGGCCTGGCCGAGGTCCGGGCCACCGTGGCCGAGGCCATGGACAAGCGGCGGCTGCGCCTGGAGGTGGCCCGGCTGTCCCGGCAGGTGGCCGAGATGGGCCGCACGCCGCTCATTATCGGCGAAAGTCCGGCGGTCCAGGCGCTCAAAGACAATATCCACCACATCGCCCCGACCGATTCCACGGTGCTCATCCTCGGCGAGACCGGCACGGGCAAGGAACTGGTGGCCCGGGCCATCCACGAGGCCAGCCTGCGCAACGACCGGCGCTTTTTGGCCATCAACTGCGGCGCGTTTAACGAGGATCTCCTGGCCAACGAACTCTTCGGCCATGAAAAGGGGGCGTTTTCCGGGGCCTCGACGCTTAAAAAGGGCCTCCTGGAAGTGGCTGGCGAGGGGACGCTTTTTCTCGACGAGATCGGGGAGATGTCGCTGACCATGCAGGTGCGTCTGTTGCGCGTGCTCCAGGAACGCCATTTCTTCCGGGTGGGCGGCACCCAGGAAATCCCGGTGACCGCGCGCATCCTGGCCGCCACCAACAAGGACCTCAAGGGCGACGTGGAGCGCGGGCTGTTTCGCGCCGACCTCTATTACCGGTTAAACGTCATCACCCTGCGCGTGCCGCCGCTCTCCGGCCGCCGCCAGGACATCCCGCTTTTGGCCGCCTATTTTATCGCCAAGTACGCCGCCGCCATGGGCAAAAAGCTTTCGGGCTTTTCCTCCGAGGCGGTGCGGCGGCTGATGGCCTACGAATATCCCGGCAACATCCGGGAGCTGGAAAACATCGTCCAGCGCACCGTCATCATGGCCAAGGGCGACGTCATCGAGGCCGGCGACCTGCCCCAGGATTTAAGCGGCGACGCGCCGAGCCTGGTCAAGCACGAGGCCCCGCCGCTGGTCACCCTGGAAGAGCTGGAGCGCCGCCATATCCAGGCCGTCATGGCCGCCTGCGACGGCAACAAGACCCGGGCGGCCGAAATCCTCGGCATCGACCGGGTGTCGCTGTGGCGCAAGGTCAAGCGCCTGGGCCTGGATGGGGCGTAGGAGAGGCAGGAAGAAAAAGCGATGCCTCCGGCGGCCGGGGGGGAGAATCCCCCCCGGACCCCCTTGATGGGATGGGAGAAGTGTTTCGAGGGGCTTGGCGCCGGCGGCCCCTCAGGCCAGGGCCAGGGGCAGCGCCTCCAGGACCGTGCGCACAAAGACCGTCTCCAGCTCCAGGCCGTCCCCCTCGGCCAGCCCCAGGGCGTCCGGGCGGTTGCCCTCGGGCAGGATGACCCGCCGGACCCCGGCCCGGGCCGCGGCCAGCATCTTCTCCCGAATGCCGCCCACGGGCAGGACATGGCCGGTCAGGGTGATTTCCCCGGTCATGGCCACGTCGGAACGCAACGCCCGGCCGGTGTAGAGCGAGGCCAGGGCCAGGGCCAGGGTCAGGCCGGCGGAACTGCCCTCCTTGGGAATGGAGCCGGCCGGAATGTGCAGATGCAGGTCGTCGGTGAGAAAGACCTGCGGCTCGATGCCGAGTGTTTCGGCCTGGGAGCGCACGAAACTGAGCGCCGTTTTGGCCGACTCGCACAGCACCTCGCCCAAAGACCCGGTCATGGTCAGCGCGCCAACCCCCTGCATGCGGATGGCTTCCACGAAAATGATCTCCCCGCCGTAGCCGGCGTAGACCAGCCCGGTGGCCACGCCCACCCGGGGGCTGGCCCCGGCGGCTTCCCGGACAAAGCGCGGCGGGCCGAGCAAGGCCGGCACCAGGGCCGCGTCAACGGTCACCGGCGTTGCCCCAACAGCCGAAGCGCCGGCCCCGCCCTCCAGGCGCAGCTTGGCCAGCTTGCGGCAGATGCGGCCAAGCTCGCGGTCGAGATTGCGCACCCCGGCCTCGCGGGTATAGCCGTCCACCACCACGCGCACGGCCTCGGGCGTGACCACCGGATAGGGATGGGTCAGGCCATGCTCCCGCAGCTGGCGCGGCAAGAGATGGTCCTCGGCGATGCGGATCTTTTCCCCGGCGCTGTAGCCCTGAAACGGCACCACCTCCAGCCGGTCGAGCAACGGGCCGGACAGTTCCCCGACGTCGTTGGCCGTGGCAATAAACAGCACCTGGGACAGGTCGAAGGGCACTTCCAGATAGTTGTCCACAAACTGGCCGTTCTGCTCGGGATCCAGCATCTCCAGAAAGACCGCCGCCGGATCGCCCCGGAAATCCTTCCCGACCTTGTCGATCTCATCGAGCATGAAGACCGGATTGCGGACGCCCAGCCGGCTTAGGGACTGGAGCACCCGGCCGGGCAGCGCCCCCACATAGGTGCGGCGGTGGCCGCGAAGCTCGGCCTCATCCCGCAGCCCGGCCAGGGAAATGCGGTGGAACTTGCGGCCAAGAGCCTCGGCGATGGCCTGCCCGACCGAAGTCTTGCCCGTGCCCGGAGGCCCGGAAAAACACAATACCGGGCTGCGAAAGGCCGTGGGAGCCGCCTTTTCCCGGGACAACCTGGCCACCGTGGAGCGCAACTCATCAAGATTGACCGGCTTGGCCAGATAATAGACCGCGCCCTGGCGCATGGCCGCAACCGCCGTGTCCACCGTGGCAAAACCGGTCACCAGCATCACCCGGGTGGCCGGCGAGAGGACCCGGGCTTCGGCCAAAAGCTCCAGCCCGTCCATCTTGTCCATCTTGAGATCGGTGATGATGAGATCGAACTCCCAACGCCGCACTTCCTCCAAGGCCTCAAGCCCGTTGGACGCGCCGCGCACCTGATAGCCTTCCTTGCGCAGCACATGCTCCAGATTGGCCCGGGCAATGTCCTCGTCGTCCACCACCAGTACATGAAAACCCGTGGCGTTTCGCAGCGACCGGGAGGCCAGATACTCAAGCACCCGGTCCTTGACCTGCCCCAGGCCGTGATGCCGGCCGGAAAGCACCGCCTCGGCCCCGGGCAGATCCAGCCGGTCCGGCGTGGCCACGTTCCAGGGCAGCCCCAGCAGATAATCCAGATAGGCCAGACCGACGCCGTATTCGGCCACCGACGGATCGGTTTTGGTGAGCCGTTCCAGTTCCCGCCGGGCCGCCTCCCGGGCGTGCTGCGGCAACTGGGCGGTCTCGATGCGGGCGGTCAACTGCTCCAGATCGCTGGTGGGGGACGGCGGCAGCGCCCCCTCGGTGCGTTTTTGAAAAAAGAGCATGGTCTCTCCGATGGTTTCCCCCCTGGTACGTGGTTTTTCGGTCCCGGCGCAACTGCCAGTTTTCAAGGTGGTGCATTTTGCAATAGCCGTTGCGTAACGCAACGGCCTTAAAAAAGCACTTGGCGAAATCGCGTTGCACATCGCAACGATATTTTTTTCTTCCCTCAAATATACCTAATAATTTCAAGGAACAATATCTCGGCACGCTTCTTGTTATAGAGGAGAACATCGAGATCAAGGAGGACACTGTCATGGCCAGTTTCAGGGAACGTGTGGAAACCGTTTTTGCCGCCCTGGCCTTTGCCGAACACAATCTGTCCGAGGAAGCGCTCGAAATGACAGCGCAAACGGAACAGAAGAAGACGGCCGCCACGGCCAAGCGGACCGACAAGCGGCCGCGGGTGCGGGTCTAGACGGTCATGGTCAAGCGTTTCGGCGATGCGCCGGAAACGGGAATCCGCCCCAAGCGCATGTCCCGTCTGCGCAAATACCTGGAAGATGCCGGACAGAACGTCGGCCTTGCCGAGCACGGTCTGTACGGCATCGACCAGGAGCCGATGACCTCCGGGATCGAAGAGAAGAAGATCGTGGCTGTTTCCACCGCGCCGGAATTTCCCCAATCCCTGATCCGCCGCGCCCTGGGCGTGGCCGGTCGCCTGGGAACGGAGATCGTGGGGCTGACGGTGGCCCAGCCGGAAGAGGCCGACCAGGCAGGCCAGCCCGGCAAAGCCCGGGAGTTGTTCCTGCAACAGGCCAGCCGTTCCGCCGGGGAGTTCGCCCTGGAAGCCAAACGGCTTGGGGTTGGATTTCGCCATGTGGTGCGGTTTGGCCGGCCGGCGGATGTGGTTGAAGCGGAATGTGGACGACTGCGACGGGTCGAATTCGTATTGGCGGCCAGGGAACAGCGGGCAAAAGACGGTTTTCAGGTCAGCATGCCCCTGTTTGAGGTCACAGGCTAAGGTGGACGCCGTTCCACCGCCACGACGACAGCCAAGAAGGAAGGAAAGACGGTTATGAAAGTGCAGAAAAAAAAGCCCATGGGCAAATTGGCGGCTTACGGCCTTGGCAGCGCAATCCTGTACGCCTGCGTGTACCTGTTCCAGGAGCCGCTGTTGACCACTGCGGCCAAGGGCGGAATGTACACGGCGGTGCCGATCGCCACGGTCTTCCTCTTCTCCTGGGTTCACGGCACCTTTGCCGGCACCCTGTGGGAAGTGCTGGGCATCAACGCCGTCAAGAAGGCCTCTGTCCAGGCTCCGGTTGCCGCCCCGCGCAAAGACACGCGCCCCCGGGCCACGGTCAGCGCCTAAGGCGTCGCGCATCCGAGAGAAGAGGCCTCCGGACCCCCCAACTGGTTTCAGGAGGACGGCAGCAACTGTAACGTCGCTCCGCACGATTTGAAGGAGAGCAAGACATGGATATGATGAGCGAAGCCACCCGGTTTATCCAGCTGGACCCCGCCGGGATCACCTTTCTTTTCATCGTCGGTTTCATTGGCGGTCTGGTCAGCGGGTTTATTGGTTCCGGCGGGGCTTTCGTCCTCACTCCGGGCATGATGAGCCTTGGCGTGCCCGGCACCGTGGCCGTCGCCTCCAACATGTGCCACAAATTTCCCAAAGCCCTGGTCGGGTCCATCAAGCGCTATAAGTACGGTCAGGTGGACATCAAGCTGGGCCTCTATCTGGCGGCTTTTGCCGGCATCGGCGTGCAAATCGGCATCAAGATCCAGAACTACATCCTGAATTTGTGGGGAACGGCCGGTTCCGACCTGTACGTGAGCGTCTCGTTTGTCATCGTGCTGGTGGTTGTGGGCGGCATCGTCATGGCTGACGCAGTCAAGTCCGCCCGCTCCTCGTGCAGCACGGAGCAGACCTGCTCCCTGGCCCTTCGCCTGCAGAAAATCGAACTGTGGCCCATGATGACCTTTAAAAAGGCCAACCTGCGCATCTCCCTGTGGTTCCTGCTGCCCGTGGGTCTGGCCACCGGCCTGCTGGCCGCCACCATCGCCGTCGGCGGCTTCGTCGGCGTCCCGGGCATGATCTACATCCTGGGGGCCACCAGCCTGGTCGCCTCGGCCACCGAGCTGGTCATCGCCTTCGTCATGGGTCTGGCCGGTTCCGTCAACTGGGCCATGCAGGGCATGATCGACATCCGCCTGACCCTTATCATCCTCGGCGGTTCGCTCCTCGGCGTGCAGCTCGGCGCTATCGGCACCACCTACGTCAAGGAACACATGATCAAGATCGTCATGGGCACCATCATGCTGATCGTGGCGGTCTCGCGGGCCTTGGCCATGCCGAAGTATCTGGTCAAGCTCGGCATGATGGACACCAGCGAAGCCACCTTGGAACTGCTCAGCAAAGTAAGCTTCGGCTTCATGGTCGTCTCGCTGGTGGTCGGCGCGGTCATCATCCTGGGCAGCATGTTCCGGGCCAAGCGGCCGGCGGACGAGGCCGTGGCCCAGGAAGCCTAGTCCGACACAGCCTTCAGGCCATGGCGCACCATGGCAGACCATGGCGGGGCCTTTGCAAAAAGGTCCCGCCATGACCGTTTTGCCCCCCCGCTGCCGCGCCAGCCTCCCGGCTGCGGCAAGTGCCCGACAGCTCGCCGCACACACCAGCTTCACCAGCCCGGCCGCGACCCGCCCACCTTCCCGGCCTTGTCGGGGAAGCGGCCAAGGCGTAGTCAGACCGCTCATGCGCCTGATCGTAACCACGCACGCCGCGCCTGGGGCCGCTTCCCGGCAGCGGCACAGCCAGCAACCGGGGCCGACCGGAGAACCTCCATGCCTGTCACGCCGCTTCCCCACACCCTCTTCGCCGTCGGCGACATCCACGGTCAGGCAGAGAAGCTCGACGCCCTGCTCGGCCGTCTGGATGGCCTCGACCCCACGGCCCAACTGGTATTTCTGGGAGATTACATCGACCGGGGCCCAGACTCCCGGCAGGTGATCGACCGGCTGGCGGCCCTGGGGAACAAACGCCCGGACACCGTCTTTCTCCTTGGCAACCACGAAGCCGCCCTGCTGCGCTACGACGCCTCGCGCTCCCCGGAAGACCTGCGCCTGCTGCGGCGTTTTGGCTTTCAGGCCACGCTTGACAGCTACGAAAGCGCCCCCGGGGACCAGGGCATCGACTTCATGCCCCAGGAACATCAGGATTTTTTCCGGAATCTGCACCGCTGGCATCAAGCCGGTCCCTATGTCTTTTTCCACGCGCCCCTGCCAGACGACGCCGACCCGGACGCTGCCCAGGGCCTGGCCCTGGAAAGCCTGCTGTCCAACCGGACCCTGCCCCGGCAGGGCTGGGCAGAGAGCGGCCGGACCCTGGTCTTTGGCCATGTGCCCCTGGAGACGCCGCTGGTCGCCCCGGGGCTGATCGGCGTGGACACCGGCGCAGGCTGGGGCCGGGTGCTCACAGCCGTGGAACTGCCGATGCTGCGCTTTCACCACGCCTAAATGAGACGCTGAAGTCGTAAGAATGCCTCCGGCGGCCGGGAGGGGGTAACCCCCTCCCGGACCCTCCCTGCCCGGGGCGCGGCTGTGCCCTCGGGCTTGGCCCGAGGGCACAGCCGCGCCCCAAACGGGAAGGATACGGGGAAGGGCATAGCGTGGCCTGCAGACGAGGTGGGATTCCAAAGGGCACTGCCCTTTGGCCGCCGGAGGCATGCCTTTCTCTCCTCCCCTCCCCTCTACTCGCTCTCCAAACGCTCCAGGCCGTAGTCGCCAGCCAGGAAGGCGGCGGCCACGCGGCCGGGCATGTCGTCGTCGATCATGGCTGCGTCGAGCAAGCGGCTAAAGCCCAGGAACCGGCCGAGCATCTCCATCTTGGCCCGGATCGTCTCCCGGGAGCCTTCCACCAGCACGGCTGTGACCATGTCGCCCTGGCGGGTGGTGAAGAACTCTTCCTGGCGCATGACGGTTTCCACGAACACGGCCCGGCGGTTGCGCTGAATCTCGGCCGTGCCGCCGCCTTTGAACCGGAAGCGGATGGAATTTTCCCGCGGATTGGCCCCGCAGACCGCGTCGATCATGGCGAAATGGTAGTCCACCCGGGCGTTTAAGTTGAGATAGTCCCGGGCCACCAGGGCGTAGTTGGGATTGCCGACCGGCCGTTCGCTGCGTCCGTCCAGGAGCGAGCGCGACAGCAACCCGGTCACCCCGGCAATGGGCGGGGCCTTGCCCCAGCGAAGCCCCGGCGTGGCCATACCCCGGCACAGGGCGGCAAGCGGTTCGCAGGCGATGGCCTCGACCCCGACCACGGCCCCGCTCCCGGCCGCCATGCCGCCGCCCAGGTCGATGATGAGAAAGGACAGGCCCTGGTCGTCCTTGAGCCGGCGCACCAGGGAAAAGGTCTCTTCGGCAATGGCGTCGCCGGCCTCGAACAGGGCAATGACCGCCTTTTCATGGCTGTAGCGCACCATATCGTGCAGGCTTTGGCACTCCAGGATGGAAAAGGTCGGGCCGTAGGCATCGGTGAGGTTGAGCGGCAGCACCAACTCGCGCAGCGAGGCGGCGGCGTCGTCGGGGCGCGCGGCCCGGCGGGAGATCGGGGCCGGCGCGCTTTGCCACACCAGCGGATCGGCGGCCAGGACCATGCCCCGGTCGGCGTCGGCCAGCACCCACTCCCCCTCGGGCAGGGCCGTGGTGGCCGTGCCCAGGCCAATGATCATGGGGATGCCCAGTTCCCGGGACAGCCCGGCCAGATGGTCCAGGGGATTGCCCATGTCCACCAGGAGTGCGGCCACTTCCGGCACCAGGGAGGCCGCGTCCACAAGGCTCTGGTGCAGGGCCAGCACCACCGGCCTGGGGGCCTTGGCCGCCCGGTCAAGCTCCTGGCGGGTACGGACCACGGCCAGCCGGCCGGCAGCCTTGCCCGGCGAGGCCGCCACCCCGCCGGACAACAAAATCTGCCCCGCGCCTCGGCCATCCGGGAAGCCGGGTTGGGCCGGGGCTGCCGGCCGGACGAGTCTGGCCGGGCGGGCCTGGAGAATCCAGACCGCGCCATCCTGGTCAATGGCCCATTCGATGTCCTGGGGACAGCCGGCCAGGGCTTCGATGCGCAGCCCGTGGTCGCGCAGCAGGCCGATTTCCGTCGGAGCAAGCAGGGCAGCCAGCCGGTCCTGGTCCGGGACGGTTTCCAGGCGAAGGCCGCCGTCGTCGGCCAGGACCTCGCGCACGGTTTTTTCGGCCACAACGGCCGGTGTTGCTTCGATGGGTTCCCGGCCGATGTCCCGGCTGGGGCGGTAGAGATCGGCCGGGGCCTGCCCGGACACGGCCTGGGTGCCCAGGCCAGGCACGGCCGAGAGCACCATGCGCCCGCTGTCCGGGTCCATGGGGTCCAGGGTGAAAAGCACGCCGGCCGTGCGGGCATCGACCATCCGCTGGCCGAGGACAGCCATGTCCACCGACTCCCGGGCCAGCCCGGCGGCGGCCCTATAGGCCATGGCCCGGGCCGAAAAGGCGCTGGCCAGCACGTCCTTGAAGGCGGCCACGGCGGCCGGGAAGGTGCGCACCCCAAGCACGCTGGCATACTGTCCGGCAAAGGAGTGCTCGGCGCCGTCTTCCGAAGAGGCGCTGCTGCGAATGGAGACGGCCCGGGTTTCGCCGTCGGACAGGCTGTCCCAGGCGGCGCGCAGTTCGGCTGCAAAGGCTGCGGTCGGGGTCGAGGCGACGATCATGTCCCGGGCCTGCCGGGCCAGATCGCCGAGATCGGCCCCGGGGGCCCGGGCCTGTTGCAACAGCGCCTTGAGGCGATCCTCCAGGCCGGTCTGGCGCAGGTAGACCCGGCAGGCCCGGCGGGTGAGGCACACGCCGTCCGGCACGGGCAGCCCGGCCCGAATGAGGCCGCCAAGGGGCGTGGCCTTGCCGCCGGCCTGTTCGCGCATATCCGGCGTGACCTCGCCAAGGGCCAGCCACAACCGGCGCGGGGCCCGGCTGTAGCGTTCCAGGGCGGCGTCCAGGCGGCGTTCCAGGCCGGCCAGCCGGGGATAGAGGGCCTCATGTTCGCCGTCGGTCAGGCGATTGAGGCCGTCGGCCAGCTCCAGCACAATGGCCCGCAGCTCCCGAAGCGTTTCGGCCAGCCGGGACGGCTCATTCTCGCGCAGAAGCCTGTCCACCTCGGCCAGGGTTTCGAGGGCCCGTTCGTTGTTGGCCAAAAGAACGCGGAAGATGTGGTAGCGGGCCTTGATCCAGCCCAGGGCCACCGTGCTTTTGCGCGCACGCCGCCGACGCCAGGGCGCGGTCAGCCAGGCCCACCATCCCGGGGTCATAGCGCCTCCTGCGAGAGGGCCTCGACGGCGTCCAGGCCACAGATGTCCAGGAATTCCCTGGCCAGCCGGGCCACGGCGTCCTCGCTGGCCAGTTCCACATCGAGCTGGCGGGTGTAGGCGGAAAGCGCCCCCAACAGGCGCAGGACTGCCAAAGCCTCCCCGGCTTCCATGAGTTTTCGCTTGCCGACCACCAGATCGCCCTGCCGGCTGGCCCGAAAGCCCAGGCGCGACAGCACGGTCAGGATAAGCCCGGCCCGCCGGGCGCGGCGGTCGCTGTCGGCAAAGCCGCCGGCAAACCGGAAATAGATGAAGGTGTGTTCCGGCCGGTCCGACACCACGGCATCGATCACGCTGAAATGGTAGCCCAGGCGCAGGGTGATGTTGGCGTAATCAGCCGCCGCCAGGGCCAGATTGCTGCCGACCATGCCCGGGGCGGCAGCCAGGGCCTGGGAGGTGCGGCCAAGCCCGGCCATGATGTCGCCCAGGCGCAACCGGGCCGGACCCTGACGCCAGACCGAGCGCAGCAGCAGGCCCTCCAGAAACGCCCGCAGCGGCCGGCTGAGCACGTCGTCAAGACCCACCGGGCCGCCGGTCCCGGCCAGCCCGCCGCCCACGTCCACGATGCCGAGTTCAAAGGGCGATTCCTCCCGCAGCCGCCGGGGCGCGCCAAGCCCCCCCTGCCCGGTTGCGTCAAGGGCCAGGAGCCGATCCACAGCCTTTTCGTGGGCGAAATGGATGATGTCGTGGCAGGTACGGCACTGTTCCGGGACAAAATTCGCAGTCTTGGGGTCCACCAGGTTGAGCGGCCGGATATGGCGCAGCAGCCGGCGCAGGATCAGGTATTCGGGTTCCGACCCCAGACGCGCGCCCTGCATGGCGGCCTGGCGCAAAAGCGGCTCGACCACGCCCCGGTAGACGGCGGTCTCCTCGGCGTCCACCGTGACCATGGTCCCGACCGGCAGCGAGGCGGCCTCTTTCAGGCCAAAGACCGCCGGCACCCGGTTTTCCCGGACAACCGTGGCCAGATGGCTGGCCGGGGTGCCCACCTCGGCCAACAGCGCCCCAAGCCGGGGAACGAGGCGCGAAAGGGCCGGACTGGCCGTGCGGGCCACGCCCACGGAGCCGAGCGGAACCGAAGCCGGCGGGGTGTCGTCGTTAAGCAGGACCACCGGCCCGGCCCCGACCCCGCCGCAGGCCATCTGGCCGCCGACCAGCAGCCGGTCGGCCTCCCCGGGAGCGGGGTAGGTCTCGCCGGCATCCTCGGGCCAATCCGGATAGGCCGTGGCCACCGGTTCCAGACCGGTCAGCCAGAAACCGCCGTCCTCGGCCAGGACCCAGGACAGCAGGCATGGGCCGCCCAGGGCGCGTTCGGCGGCCAGCCCAAGCTCGGCCAACAGAGCGGTCTGGGGCGGGGTGAGCCAGCTTGAGCCGCGAAGCGAATGGCCCCGCCCCGGGCCGGCAGGACTGCCGCCGGGCAGGGGACCGTCCAGGGGTTTGACGGCCAGCCGGGTGCGCAGCGGGGCGTGCGGCGCATTGCGGGACAGCCAGGAACGGTCCATCAGGCCGGCTGGCGTCCCGGCCTGGGGCCGGCCCTGGGCCACGGCCAGCATGGCTGGGGGAAGATTGGGGTCGTGGGCCAGGGTTTGCAGCGTGCCGGCCACGGACCCGGTCAGGTGCGGCCGCACACAGACGGCCACAGGGCCGGCGTGCCCGTGCGTCTCGGCAAAGCCCGCCACGGCCTGTCCGGCCTCGCGAGGACCGGCGGCATAGGCCGTAGCCAGCACCGTTCCCGCGCCCTCGGCCCCGGCGGCGACCAGGGTCAGTTCCAGGGGCCGGGGACCGCCCAGGCGCGAAACGAGTTCGCCAACACCCGCTTCCACCTCGGCCAAAACGGCCGCCCGCTCCCCGGTTGCAGCCTCGGCCATGCCCGTGACCGTGACCGCCAGTCCGTCCGGAGCCGGCAGTCCCATGCGCCGGCCGAGAACGGCCAGCCCAACGCCAGCCAGCCCGACCAGCGGCTCCATCTCCCAGCCGATTTCGGCAAAAGGGAGCAGCCAACGGCCGGCCAGCGGTCCCATGCCGCCGGCCAGGATGTCTTCCAGGGCGTCCTTGACGGCCAGGGCGGCGTCGTAGAGGGCCACATACCCTTCCCCGGCCATGCCGTTTAAGTGGTAGGCCGAGAGGTGGGTCAGGCGGCAGACGTCGCGCACGGCGCTTTCGAGATAGGCCGTATCGAAGACGTACTCGCCGCCAAGAGCCCGGTCCATGCGGGCCATGCCTTCCAGGGCGGCGGTGTTGCAGGCCAGAATGCGTTTGAACGTGCGAAACAAAAACCGGGCGGACCCCGGCCCCATGGCTTCGTGTTCCTTGTGGTCCCGGTTTTTGCCCATCGTGGCGCGCCTAGGGGACGAGCCCCCGCTCCTTTTCGATGCGGCGCACGCCGTCGAGGATCTTGGCCAGCTTAAACGGCTTGGCCACGAAGTCGAACACGCCCTTGCGGAAGGATTCCCGGGCGGTTTCCATGGTGGCGAACCCGGTGATGACGATGACGTCGGTATCCGGGTACAGGGCCTTGACCTTGCCGAGAAAGGCCAGACCGTCCAGGCCCTGCATCTTGAGGTCGGTGATGACCACGTCGAAGCGGCGTTCCTCGACCCGGGACAGGGCCTCGGCCGGCAGGTTGAAGGCTTCCACCTCGTAGCCCGCCTTCTGGAAAAACGGTTTGAGGCGCTTGCAGACAATGGGTTCGTCGTCAAGGACCAGGATGCTGGTTCTGGGTCGCTGGGCCGGCGCGTCCGGGCCGGAAGCCGGGGTCTCGGGGGTGTCGGGGGTCACGCTCACGTCTCCCTCACGGCGGCAATACGGTTCAAAAAAAGCTCAAGGTGGCGTTGCCCGGCTTCGTCGGAGTCGAGCTTGGCGTCCAGCTGGCGGGTGTAGCCGATCAGCCCGCCGAGCATGAACATCTTGTCCAGCATGGCCCGGGTGGGGTGTTTTTTGACCCGCCCCATGACCATATCCCCCTTGATCTCCGCCACAAAATCGAAATGTTCGAGCACCGCAGCCACCAGCGTCGCCCGGCGGGACCGGCGGGTGAAATCCGTTACCCCGCCCATGAACCGGAAAAAAATGACATTGTCGTTGACCGAACCACCCAGGAAGGCATCCACTACGGTGAAGTGGTAGCCCAGGCGCAGGTGGAGGTTCAAGTATTCCTTGGAGATAACGGCCAGATTGCGCCCCATGGCCGCGGGATGGGCCATGTCGGCCGACAGGGTGCGGGTGACGCTCGACATGAAGCTGCTCATATCCACGGCCACCGGGGCGGTCTCCCACATGCCGGTCGCGTTCATGCCGTCCAGGATGGCCCGAAGCGGCCGGCAGCGGATGTCGTCCTCGGTGGCGTCGTTGCCGGCGGCCGGGTCCAGGCCGCCTTCCACGTCGATGACGGTCAGGCCCAGGGGCAGCTGGGTGGCGAGCTTGCGTGCGCCCTTGGTCAGCTCCTGGTGGGTTTCCGACAGGGAAATAAGCTTGTCCACGGCCCGCTGGTGGACGTAGCGGGCGATGTCGTGGAAGGTCTTGCAGCCTTCCGGCCGGAAGGAATCGGCCTTGGGATCGAGCAGGGTCAGGGGGCTTATGTGCCTAAGCACCCGTTTGAGGGTCCGGTATTCCCAGGATTCCTCGAAGACGTCCTCGCGCACCAGCTCGTTGCGGCAAAGCGCTTCCACAAAGCCCTCGTAGACAATGATGTGGTCGGCATCAAGGGTGATCTCCTGGCCCTGGCGCAGCGTGCGGGTGGCGCTGCCGGCCCCGACCAGGGTGGGCACGCGCAGCTCGCGGGCGATGGTGGCCATATGGCCGGTGGCCGAGCCGACGTCGGTGATGATGCCCCGGCACTTGGGCATCACCTTGGCGTAGCGGGGCGAGGAATGCCGGGCCACCAGGATGGCCCCGTAGGGAAAGTCCGAGAGGTCCTGGCCCTCGGTCACCAGATGGACCGGACCGGAGGACACGCCGCCCATGGCCGTGATGCCCCGGCCCGAGAGCAGTACGGGCGCATCCCCGGCCGCATCGGCGGCGTCGGCCGACAAAGCGCAGTATCGGGGACGAATGGACAGGGGACGGGCCTGCAGGATCACCAACTCGTCGGCGTCCGTCAGAGCCCATTCCACGTCCAGGGGACGTTTGAAAAACCGCTCCAGGGCCATGGCCGTCCGGGCCAGCCGGTCGAGCTGGCCGGCGCTTAAGCAGGGCGCGTCGCGCTCCGGCGGCGGAACGTCGCAGGTGGACGTGCCCCCGGCCGGGTCCAGGCACAGCATGGTCGTTTTGGCGGCGATGTCGGAAGAAATCAGGGTATGCGGCGGTTCGCGCCCGACCAGATAGGTGTCGGTTTCAGCCGTGCCGTCCACAATGGGCTTGCCCAGGCCCCAGGCGGCGCTGACCACCATGGCCTGGTCCTGCTCTTCCAGCGGCGCGTAGGTGTAAAGCCCCCCGCTGACCGTGGCCTCCACCATGCGCATCACCCCGACGGCCATGGCCGGCTCCTCGCCGCATTGCTCGCGGTGCAGCCGGTAGCGCAGAGCCTCTTCGCAAAAAAGACTGGCCAGCACCCGGCGGTAGGCCGCCAGGATGTCGCCCGGGGCAACGCCGAGCACGCTTTCGTACATGCCGGCGAAGCTTGATTCGCCATCCTCGCCCCAGGCGCTGGAGCGCACGGCAAGCAAGTAGCGTCCGCCCTCGGACAGCCGCTTGGCCGCCTGCTCGATGGCCCTGGCCAGGCCCTTGGGCAGCGGCATTTCCCGGATGGTCCGGCCCAGGCGTTCGGCCTCCGCAGCCAATTCCGCCCCCTGGCTGTCGCACAGGCGGCGGGTGGTCTCGGCCGCCTGCTGGCGCAGGCCGGCCCGTTCCATGACCTCGAAATAGGCTCCGGCCGTAATGACGAAGCCCTCGGGGACGGTGAAGCCGAGGATGTTTCGGATGTCGCCCACGTTGGCCATCTTGTTGCCGCCCTCGTCGGCCAGATCGTGGGTCAGTTCGGCCAGGGGCAAAATGTGGTCGGGGCGCGAAAGGGCCCGACGACCGGCCAGCTCGGCCTGGATCTGCTGCTGGATGCGCTCGAAGGTGTTGAAAAGGGCCACGTTCTTGCGCTGACACAGGAGGCTTAGATCCGAAACGAGCTTGAAAACCTGATCGCCGAGCTTTTCGCAGGAATCGAAGATGTACTGCCGGTCATAGACGTAGTCGCCCCCGAGCTTATCGCCCATGTCGGCGATAAGCTCCAGGATGGCGTTGTTGCGCTCCAGGATGCTTTTGAATTTCTTAAAAAGCACCGAGAAGGGCACGGGCGGCTTTCTGTGCCACCACGTAAGCCTGTCTATGATGCCGGAAAGTCTCATAGGACCTAGTGCGCTCCCTTGCTCTGGAAGACCAGACCGATGCCAAGGCCGCCCAGGATGGCGATGATCGAGGCCAGGATACCGTACCATGCCCCATGGTTGAAGGCGAGGTTGGCCAGGAAGGCGGGCGCGCCGCTCAGCGCCGCCTCGACGGCCTGGACGTCGCGGGCCTTAATGGCCCCGTCTTTCACGGCATAGGCTTCGATGGCGTAGCTGCCGGGCGAGAGGCGCGAGGGGATGCGCATGGTGGCCCGGAAGGACTGGTTGCCGTCCCGGATTTCGCCCATGGCCACCGCGCCGGCCTCCTGGCGATAAAGGCCTTCCTGGCTTTTCAGAAGCAGGAATTCCGGCAGGAGCATGGCGCGGTCGGCCGTGGCCGGTTCGATGCCAAAGCCCTTGGCCAGACTTTCCAGTCCAAGCTCGGTCCCGGCAGTGCCCATATCTGTCAGCGGCGTCGAGGATTCGATCAGGCAGACCTTGGGGACATTGTCAAAGTGCAGGGTGTTCATGTTCATCCACAACAGGCCAAACACCTTGCCCTTCTGCTTGAGGGCCACGCTCTCGGGCGCGCCAATGAACCGCAGCACCACCTGGCTGCCGGCCGGGACCTGCCCGTCGATCTGCAGGGTTGTGCCGTTATAGAGGGCATGGATGTCGATGGTTGCCGGCGCGACCGTGAAATCCAGGCCCGCGGCCGCAGCCAGGACCGGCAGGGCCACAACGAGGGTGAGGGCAAACAGCAAGCGTTTCATGGCTAATGACCTCCGACATAGGCCAGCAGAACATCCGGCCGGGCAATCAGTTCGTAGAGGATCTTGAACATCACCACGAGGACCAGGGTGGCCAGAAGGATCTTGAGCTGGTCGCCGTGCAGTTTCTTGCCGACCTTGGCCCCGAGCTGGGCCCCAAGGGACGAGCCGATAAGCAAAATGAGCGCCAGGACAAAGTCCACGGTGTGGTTGGTCGCAGACTGCATCACCGTGACGTTTATGCAGGTGAAAAGAATCTGGAACAGGCTAGTTCCCACCACCACGTGCATGGGCATGCGCAGCAGGTAGACCATGACCGGGACCATGATGAAGCCGCCGCCAACGCCCATGATGGCCGACAAGACGCCAACCAGGACGCCGAGAAACAGCGGCAGCAGCGGCGACATGCGCACGCCCGAGCGCACAAAGTCCATCTGCCAGGGCAGGCTGCCGACCAGTCGGCCAAAGGCGCTGGACTTGACGTGCTTTTCCGGTTCGGCCTTGGCCGGGGCCTTGGCCTTGCGCATGGATTGCAGGCTCTCCACGAACATGTAGCCGCCAACCAGACCGAGCATCAGGACGTAGGTGATGTTGATCAGGAAGTCGGCGTTGCCCATCTGGCGCAGCACCTTGATGATGCCGACGCCGACCGTGCCGCCGAGCACGCCGCCAATGAGCAGCAGCAGGCCCATCTTGACGTCGACGTTGCCCAGGCGCAGGTGGGCCAGCGTGCCCGACGTGGACGCGCCGACGATCTGGTTGGAGTCCGAGGCCGCGGCCACGGTGGCGGGAATGCCCATCATGATGAGGAGCGGGGTCATCAGGAACCCGCCGCCGACGCCAAAGATGCCCGAGAGCAGGCCCACCGCCCCGCCCAGGCCGAATACGGCCGCAATGTTCACGCTGTTGCCTGCGATAGGCAGATAGAGTTCCATGGGTATGGTCATAGCCCGTCCTTTTTGGGTGCGAGACCCCGCTTTGGCGAAACCAGTTCCACCCGGCAATCCACTCCGGCAAGGATTCTGCCCAGGTCTTCGGTTTCCCGTTCCCCGCCCTGTTCATCCCAGCCCGTGGCTGTCGCCACCAGCAAGGTCGTTTTCAGCTGCCGCGCCGCGCCGATAAGCTCCGGCCCAAAGCGCCCCTCGGTCACAAACAGCTCAACGTTGGCCCCAGTCGCCGTGGCGGCGGCAATCTCGGATTCGACCCGCCGCAGGATGGACCCGGCAGCCTCTCCCCCGCTCCCCTCGCCTGGGGGAAACACCACCAAAACGCTCACCCTGGCCTGAATGCGCGGTCCCAGGCACATGGCCCGGTCCAGGGCTTCCCAGAAGGGATTGCGTGCGTCGATGCCGACGAGGATTCGTTCCATAGATTTGCGTTCCGCCGCCCGCCCTAAAGCAAGCCAGGGGCCAGAATCGAATCAACAACCAACCATCTGGAATTTTGCCATTTTTTCAGATCAGCCGAAAGAAGCCGGAACGCCCTGTTTCAATTTGAAACCAGCGGCCGGGAAAGCGCTTGTACCAAAATGGAACATGCTCTAGCATGAAGGCGTTGCGACCAAGGAGGGCTTCGTCATGTGCGCCGCCAATCGGTTCAGGATCTTTTTCAATTCCATTAAAGGAAAGATATTTACGCTGTTCCTGGTGGCCTTTCTGGCGGCTTGCGGGCTTACGCTGCTCAATGTCTGGACGCTTTCCGCCGTGCGCGAGCGCCTGCACCTCTCGGAGCGCTACGACGATCTGTTCAACGACATCCTGGAAGCCAGACGCTTTGAAAAAAACCTGCTGATCTACGGCGGGGCGGAAAACCGGCGTGACGGGCTGCTCTATCTGGATCTGGCCGATGCGGCCCTGGCCGATCTCGAAGCGGACATCGGCCACGTCGCCGGACCAAAGGCCCTGGACGATTTTCGCCAGGCGCTTTCCCAGTACAGGCGGGAATTTTCCTCTCTCGACGCCGCCCACGCCTCGGGCAAGGATCTGGCCCGAAGCACGGGCAAACAGCTGGTGGACGTAGCCGAGGAGCTTATTGCCACCAAGCGCGAACGCATCCACAAGACCATCTTCGAGGTGTCGCTTCTGCCCTTTGCCTACCTGGGCATCTTCCTGGTCTTCATGGCCATTTTAATAAACGTCATCGCCAAAAGCCTGCTTAAGCCCCTGAGCATGATCGGCAATATCACGGCCCGGGTGGCCAAGGGCGATTTCAGCCCGGTCGAGACCGGAGGGCACCATATCGAGGAGGTGGCCGGGCTGCTCGATGCCCTTAACCGCATGGCCCTGGAGCTGACCGCCAATCAGGAAGACCTGCTGCAAGCCCGCAAGATTGCTGCCCTGGGGACGCTCACCGCCGGCATCGCCCACGAGATCAACAACCCCATCAACAACATCGCCCTGTCAGCCGAAAGCCTGCTGGAAGTCCACGGCGACGCCCTGGACGAGGATGCCCGGGAAATCGCCGGCGACATCCTGGCCCAGGCCGACCGGGCCGGGGAGATCGTGCGCAACCTGCTGGATTTCTCCCGCACGGAAAAGGCCCAGTTCAGCCGGCTGGCCCCGGATGTGATCATCAAAAGCTCGGTGGCCCTGCTCAAAAACGAACTGCTCATTTCCGGGCTGACCATCCACGTGGCCGTGCCCCATGATCTGGCCCAGGTGTCCGGGAACCTGCGCCATCTGCAGCAGGTGTTTTTAAACCTCATGCAAAACGCCGCCCACGCCACCCCGGCCGGGGGCAGCATCGAGGTGACCGGCCTGGATGCCGGCGACGCGGTGTGCCTGTCGGTGCGCGACACCGGCAAAGGCATTGATCCCGAACACCTGCCGCATATTTTCGAGCCGTTTTTCACCACCAAGGAGGTGGGCAAGGGCACGGGCCTGGGGCTGGCCGTGACCTATTCCATCATCAAGCGCCACGGCGGGCGCATCGAGGTGGAAAGCGCCCCGGGCCAGGGAACCGCCTTTGTCGTCTGCCTGCCCAAGGCCCCGGCCAACCCGGTGGCGCCCAAGGAGGCCGGCCATGTCGGCTAGGTTGGCCGTTGTCGACGACGAGGCCATGGCCCGCAAACGCCTGGGCAAGGCCTTTACCCGCGACGGCTGCGACGTGGCCCTGTTCCCGGACGCCGAATCCTTTCTGGAGCAGTCGGGGCAGGCCCCTTTTGACGTGGCCCTTCTCGATATGCGCCTGCCGGGCATAAGCGGCCTGGAGGCGCTCAAGCGTCTTAAAAAACACGGCGCGGACACCGAGGTCATCCTGGTCACCGGCTTTGGGAGCCTGGAAACAGCCATCGAGGCCATCAAGCTCGGGGCCTACCATTTCGTGACCAAGCCGGCCAAACTGGCGGAAATCCGCAGTCTGGTGCAAGGGGCCTGCGACAAGGTGGCCATGGGCCGGGAGAACCGGCGGCTGCGGCAGGCGCTCCGGGAAGAGACCGGGCTGGAATCCATGATCGGGGCCAGCCAGTCCATGCGCGAGGTCTTTGAGCTGATCCGCAAGATCGCCCCGGTTGGCTGCAATGTGCTGATCGAAGGGGCCAGCGGCACCGGCAAGGCCCTAGTGGCCCGGGCCATCCACCGCCTGTCGACCCGCAAGGACCAGGCCTTTGTCTCGTTTAACTGCGGGGGTTTTACCGAGGAACTCATCTCCAGCGAACTTTTTGGCTATGAGAAAGGGGCCTTCACCGGAGCCGCCGCCACCCGGGTGGGCCTGCTCGAATCCGCCGGCGGGGGCACGGTCTTTTTGGACGAAATCGGCGAGATGCCGCTCTCCATGCAGGTCAAGCTGCTCCACGTCATCCAGGAGCGCCAGATCCTGCGGGTGGGGGGCGTTCGACCCATTGATCTGGACATCCGGGTCATTGCCGCCACCAACCGCGACCTCAAGCAGGAAATGGCCAAGGGCCTTTTCCGGGAAGACCTGTATTACCGCTTGAACGTCGTCAATATCCGGCTGCCGCGCCTGACCGAACGCAAGGAGGACATCCCGCTTCTGGCGCGCCATTTCATGGACAAGTACAGCCTGCTCTTTCACAAAGTGGTGGGCGAGGTCAGCCCCCAAGCCCTGCAAATCCTCATGAGCTACGGCTTTCCGGGCAACGTGCGGGAGCTTGAAAACATCGTGGAGCGGGCCGTGGCCCTGTGCGACTCCCAAACCCTGGAGGTGGCCGATCTGCCGCGCGATCTGCAGCAGATGGATTTCGCGTCGGTCGAGGGCGAACGCCTGGAGAGCCTGGAGGCCGTCGAGCGCCGCCACATCGCCCGGGTCCTGGCCCGCACCGGGCACAACAAAGGCCTGGCCGCCCAGATTCTGGAGATTCCGCGCACCACGCTGTGGCGAAAGCTCAAGCAGTTCCAGCTCGACTGACCGTCCTGTTCCAAAATGAAACGCCCCGGTCGCCCTATCCCGACCCGCAGCCCTGGCCGGACTCGTTGCCCGTTCACATTTCCGGAGCAATTTCCGACTCTTGTCGTCGCCTTCGCCGCCGAGCCGCCCGGTCCAGCGGCTGGCACGCATCTTGTTAGTGTCCAGCCATGAACGACCATCCCCTGCCCCAAGACGATGGCCCGGAACCGAACCTGCTGGCCGAACTGCCCGGCTGGTTCACCCAGCGGGAGGTCATCCCGCTCGACGACAATCTGGCCCTGGTGGTCTGCCATGAGACCATGCACGCCATCGTGGCCCTGTGCCGGTCCGTGGCCGAGCATCCAGCCCCGGTGCTGTTGACCGGCGAGACCGGGGTGGGCAAGAGCCTGCTGTGCCGCTTCATCCACGCCAGCCGCAATCCCTACGCCCCGTTTTTCTCGCGCATGACCGCGGGCCTGGAGGCCGACGTCCTCGACAAATGGATTTTCGGTACAACAGATGGCCAGCCGGGCGGCCCGGCCATGGTGGAGGAAGCCGGCGGGGGGACGCTGGTCATTGAAGAGATGGGGGATCTGCCCGTGTCCATCCAACGGCGGCTGTTGCGTTACTGGGACGGGCAGGCCTCGGGCGAAATCACGGGCGGACCGGTCCAGTGGATCGCCGCCACCAACCTGCCGCTACGGGCCTTGCGCCCGCCCCAGGCCATGCTGCCGGAATTTCTGGACCGGTTTTTACGTATCCACGTGCCGCCGCTTCGGGAACGCAAGCAGGACATCCCGGCCCTGGTGGCCCATTTCTCCCGGCTGGCCGCCTCGCGGGAGACTTCGCTGCAAAGTCTGGAAGTCCTGGCCAACCGGCTCTCGCGCCGGGCGTTTCACGGCAATGTGCGCGAGCTGCAATCCGTGGTCAGCCTGGAGATCGGCGGGGGCGCGGCCTGCCCGCCGGACGAAATCGGATAGGGCTGCGCCGGCCCGGCAAAAAACGGGCGGCCCTTTCGAAACGCCCGTCCCGTGCATCGTGCGGCACGCCCGGCCTGCCAGCCGGACATGCCGCGCGATGCGTTTCCCTTGTCCCGGTCTCCGGGCAGCGCCTACTTGCCCGTCGGATACTGGCGCAGGCATTCCTGCTCGCACAGGTCGCTGCCGCGATTGAACATATACCCGCAGTCCTGGGCCATATACTGGTAGCTCAACTGGTTAAAGGCCTGGTTGCAGGCCGTGCGGCAGGCCCCGGCCGTGGCGTATTTCCGGGTGATGACGTTTTCATAGACCTGGCAGATGCTCATGTCCGAATCGCAGGGGTCAGGCCCCATCGGGGTGATGCAGTTGCCGAAAAACATCGACGGCGAGGCCGGCTTGAGCGGAGCGCAACCGCTCATCGCGGCGCACAGCGCCAATCCGACGAACATGAAAATGCCCAGACGTTTCATGAGGCCCTCCATTGGCGTTGACGGTCGTTTCTCCCCAAAGCACGGCAGCGTTTGCCGGCGCCCGGCCTTACGGCGCCGGGACAACGGTGTAATAGACGCCGCTGGCCCCGTAGGCCGGCCGCATCCAGGCGTCGCCGCACAGATAGTAGGTCGAGCCGTAGACGTTTTGCATGCTGCATCCGGCCGGCAGCGACGCATAATTCGCGCCCATGGCGTAGGCAGCGGCCCCGGCCATGGCCGCGCCGGCCGCCATGCCCATGACGGCCCCGGCCGCAGCCGCGCAGCCGACGCAGCCCCCGGCGTAATAGGGCACGGCCACCGGGGGATGGTAGGCCGGGTAGCCCGGATAGCCGGGATAGCCCGGGTGCGGGTAGCCGCCCGGCCCGACCGGTCCGACCGGCCCGATAGGTCCGACAGGGCCGACCGGGCCGGTATGGAGGACCCCGGCTCCGTCGCCGCCGTACGTGCGCCCGCCATAGGCGTTGACGTGCATGGTCTCGCCGCCCCAGGCCCGGGCGGTGCTGCCCCCCCAGGCATTGGCGTGCATCGTGTCGCCGCCCCAGGTGTGAACCGTCGCGCCGCCAAAGGCGTTGACATGAGCCGATCCGCCAAAGCCGTGATAACTGCCGCCGCCCCAGCGGTTGGCGCTTCGCCAGGCCGAGGCCGGCCCGGCCAGAACCAGTATGGCCAGCACGATGGCGATGCCGGTGATGCTCTTTTTCATATCCTTGCCCCCATTCCTGTTGGACCGTAAGACCCTGGCCGCTGCCACCGACGATTACGGCTTCGACGGCTTGGCGCGGGGCTGCGGGGCCGGCGTCAGGGCCGGACGGGCAAACCCGATGCGGTTGGCCGCATGGGCCGGCTGCGAGACGAAAACCTCCGCTGCAACCGGGATATCCAGCTTCCAGTCGGCCAGTTCCAGATCATGGCGCAGACGCAGCGGATCGGCCTGATAGACGGCCCGGATGCGACGCGGCAGCCTGTCCTCGGCCCCGATCCAGAGTTGCAGGAACACCTCGCCGTTGGCCACGGCCACGATGTCCGTTTTGGTCCCGCCAACGACCATGGACGTGCCCACGGAAAAGACATGGGTCATGCCCTCGGTCAGGGCGGTATACGGATCGGCCACCAGCAGGTCGGTAAAGGGGAAGTAGATGTCGGCCGTGTCAAAGGCCTTTTTGAGCGTCGCTTCGATGGTCGGCGCAGCCTCGGCCACGGCCGCCAGATTCTCGGCCGGAACAAAGGCCGCCATTTCCTTGCCGTCGCAGTAAAACTCCGAGGCCGGCCCGTCGCCGGGGATGACCACTTTGAGCTTGTCCGGGCGCGCCATGACGACGTCGTAACGCATGGCGTAGACGAGCGGCGGCCCAAGCCGGCTTGGGTATTCGTAGTCGGCCGTGGCCGTAAACGACAGCGTCTTGGCGCTGGCAAGCCTGGCCCCGGCCGCCTTCAAAATCTCCAAGGCCTGCGGTTCCAGGGTCACTTGCGGCGCAGCCTCGGCCGGTTTCGTCGATGCGGCGGTCTTGCCGGTTTTGGCCCAGCCGCTGGCGGCCAGCAGCACAACCACGGCCACTGCCGCTCCAACCACAGTCCATCGTTTCGTCCCCATCACGGCCTCCCTGAGATTCCCGCCGGCCATCTCTGTCGCGTCACTGTTGCGGCTCGATTTCACCCGGACGCCACGTTTTATCAAACCATGGGGCAAGCGGTCCATACAAACGCAAAATTGTATTCCAGCCCTGGCCGGGTATGGTCTGCACCCAGTTGTTTTCCTTGCCGGCCGGAGCCTTGGGACCAAAGTACACGTCCACCGAACCGTCGGCGTTGACGGCAAGGCCCTTGGTCTGGCTGCCGACGCTCGGGTGGGCCTGATCGGTCTGGACCATCGAACGGGTCTGGTTGCTGTAGACGATGACCGACCAGAAATCCTTGACCGGGATATTCGGCGGCAGGTGCAGGGTATAGTTGCGTCCGCCGTCAAGCGGCTTGCCGTCGGCTCCTTCAACGGCCCAGGCGTACTGCGACCCCCGGCCGACCATCTTTTCCTCCATGGCCGGAGTCACGCCCGTCGCCGCAAAGTAATACATGATCGCGCCGTCAAGATTGCTGACCCCGGGCTGGCTCTCGAACTTGTAGCCGCCCAGGAACGGCAGACGCCAGGCACTCTTGTCGTAATAATAGTCAGCCTTCTGGCGCATCTTGAAGGCCACGGCCCGGGCCGTGGCGTCGCCAACGGCGGCGGCGTCGGCGAGGATCTTCTGCATCCTGGCGTCGGGCTTAAAGGGCTTGCCTTTCTCGATGCCGATGGCGGCAAAGAGACCAAGGGTCACCGGATCAAGCGACGCGCTCGGTTCTTCCTGCACGACCTGATCAAGCAGTCCCCAGAAACGGTCATCGGCCGGAGCCACCGTGTTAAACGGCTTGCCCGACAGATCCACGAACTGCATTTTCGGCGGATTGGCCTTCTGGGACAGCGGATAGATCCGGGTGTATTTTTTGACCAGCTCCACGCCGGGCTTCGGATCGCCGTCCACGAGGAAGCTGCGCCAGGGAATCCAGTTGCTTACGGTCGGCGGACGCACGACAATGTAGCCCGACGGCACAGCGCCCGTGTAGCCCGGCGGCAAGAGCAGGTACTTGCCGCCCTTGCCGTGGTCGGGGCCGGTGATGCCGACATCGACCACCCAGCGAAACCACATGTCGTTTATGGCCCCAAGCACCTTGGGCGGCACTTCGACCACGAGCGGCCCCTGGCTCAGATCGACCCAGGTCCAGCTGTACACGGTGTTGTCGTTGGCGGTTAAAAACGTCGAACGCGAATCCATGAGCTGCTCAAAAATCGGCACGGTCGCATTGACCGGCCCAAGGGTGCGGATGGCGTTGCGGTTGGTCGCCTGGCTGACGGCCGGCAAGGCCAGCAAGTAGGCCTGGACGGCCCGCTGGAAGTCCAGGTTGTCGTACAGCGTGTCCACGCTGGCCGGATCGGGAAAGCCGTCAAAGAACTTGAGCGTTCCCAGGCGCGTCTCCATCGTGTCCGGCGCAGCCACGCCCGGGGGCATGGGCGTGGTCATTTTGTAGGTCGCAGCAGCCGGTGTGGCCGGGGCCGCCGGCTGGGCGCCGGCCGGCGCGGCGGCAACGGCGAGCAGCGCCAACAGCGCCGCGCCCAGGTGGATCGTCAAACGAAACATTGGTCTCCCTCCTCGTTGCAAGGTGAACAGAGAAGGCCAGGACAGGGACCCTGGCTTCGGAAATATGCGCAGTCGGCGACGCAGCAAGCGCGCCGCCGACTGTTTTCCATGCCGTCGCGGGTATGCGCGGGCTGCGGTTATTCACTCACCTTGGTGCTGCGTTGGGCCTGCTCCAGCTTCTTGACGTCTTCCGGCGACAGCTTGGGCCGGTCGACGGTCAGGGTGATCTTGTCGATTGTGCCGGTAAAGGCGAACGGCGTCTGGTAATCCGCGTCATTGACGCCGGTCAGGGTGTCCGACCCGATGTCCAGGGCCTCGTCCCATTGCAGGGTGAACGGCAAGGTGTGTTCCATCTTCTGGGTGTCGACAGCCTGCCCGTCCACCTTGAGCACGCCCGTGCCGCCGCCCCCGACGCCGGAGAAGTTGTTAAAGGCCAACGTCCCCATGCCCAGGCCGTCGTAGGCAAAGTCGAACTCCAGGACATGCTTGCCCGGCGTCAGTTCCGGGCCTTCCCAGCGCACGCGCTTGAGATCGACCAGATTCCACAGGAACACCGGCTTGTTTTTAAGGACATAGAAGCCGTAGCCGGCAAAGCGGCCGCCCTGGGTGATGAGCATGCCCTCGGCCCCGCCCTGGGGAATCTCCACTTCGGCCTTGAAGTTGTATGAGGCATTGAGGATTGACGGCGCGTCGCCGTTGGGCGTGCCGGTCAGCGGCAGCTTCCAGGTGAACACGTTGCGCCCGGCCGTGATGCTCGGCCGCGGGTTGATCATGCGCGTCACCACCGAGGTATCAAGCGGCAACACCTGATACTTTTTGGCTTCCTGCATGAACATCGCCTGCAGCTGCTTGAGCTTCTCGGGATGCTTGGCGGCAATGTCCGTGGACTGGGTCCAGTCGGCGCCGAGGTCGTAGAGCTCCCAGGGATAGGTCATGGGATCTTTGGCGGCAGCCACCACGTCCCAGGGCGGACGCATGACCTTGGTGCTGGCCAGCCAGCCTTCGTGGTAGAGGGCGCGGTCGCCCATCATCTCGAAGTACTGGGTCTTGTGGGTCGAGGGCGCTTTGGCGTTTTTCGCGTCGAAGGTATAGGCCATGCTCACGCCTTCGATGGGGCTTTGCCTGATGCCGTCCACGGTCTTGGGCTGCTTGACGCCCGTGGCCTCAAGGATGGTCGGCACGATGTCGATGACGTGGTGGAACTGCTGGCGCACGCCGCCCTTGTCCGTGATGTGGCCGGGCCAGGAGATGGCCATGCCCTGGCGGATGCCGCCGAGGTGCGAGGCAATCTGCTTGGTCCAGGGGAACGGCGTGTCAAAAGCCCAGGCCCAGGGCACGGCCATGTGGTTGTAGGTCTTGTCCGACCCCCAGGCGTCGTAGAAGTACTTGAGCTGGTCGGCCACCGGCACATCGACGCCGTTAAACATGGCCACTTCGTTGGGCGTGCCGATAAGCGTGCCTTCGGAACTCGTGCCGTTGTCGCCGTTGATGTAAATAATGAGCGTATTGTCGAGCTTGCCCAAATCCTCGACCGCCTGGATGACCCGGCCGATCTCGTGATCGGTGTAGGCCACGTAGGCGGCGAAGACGTCGACCTGGCGGATGAACATCTTTTTCTCGTCGTCGGTCAGCGCGTCCCACTTCTTGAGCAGATCGTCGGGCCAAGGCGTCAGCTTGGCGTCGGCCGGGATGACGCCGAGCTTTTTCTGATTGGCGAAAATCTGTTCGCGCAGCGCGTTCCAGCCCTGATCGAAGAGGTGCATCCGGCTGATCTTGTCGATCCACTCCGGGGTCGGGTGGTGCGGCGCATGGGTGCCGCCGGGCACGTAGTAGAGGAAAAAGGGCTGGTCCGGGGACAGGGCGTTTAAGCGGTTCATATAGGCGATGGCGTCGTCGGCCATGGCCGTGGTCAGGTTCCAGCCGGGCTTGTTCAGGAAGGGATAGATTTGGGTGGTGTTGCGAAAGAGGTTGGGCTCCCACTGGTTGGCGTCGCCGCCGACAAAGCCGTAGAAATACTCAAAGCCCATGCCGATGGGCCACTGGTCAAACGGACCGTCCTGGCTGGCCTGGAAGGCCGGGGTGTTGTGGTCCTTGCCAAACCAGGAGGTGCGGTAGCCGTTGTCCTTGAGAATGCGGCCGATGGTGGCCTTGTCCTTGGTGATGAAGCTGTCGTACCCGGGGTAGCCGGTGGCCTGCTCGGCGATGACCCCGAAGCCCACCGAATGGTGGTTGCGCCCGGTAATGAGCGCCGCCCGGGTCGGCGAGCACAGGGCGGTCGAGTGAAAGTTGGTGTAGCGAAGCCCCTGCCCGGCAATGCGGTCCAGGGCCGGGGTGGGGATGACGCCGCCGAAGGTGCTCGGCACGCCGTAGCCCGAGTCGTCGGTCATGATCAAAAGCACGTTGGGAGCGCCCTTGGGCGGCACGATGCGCGCCGGCCAGTAGGGTTTCGACTGGGGCGCAGTGTCCTTGATAACGCCGCCAAATGGCTGCGGCGGCGGCGGGAGCTGGTCGCCCGGGATGGCGACGGTGGCGCTGGGCGAACCCGGCTGGCCGCTGTCGCCCTGGGCCTGGGCAGCGCCGCCCCAGCCCACAGCCAGGACGGCTGCGGCCAGGAGAGAGAGGAAAAGGCGTTTCATCGTGTCCTCCGGGAGTTTCGTGGACGCTGCGGACAACCGGCCGCAACACCCTTAATAGGCTTGTCCCAACAAGCGCCGGGCGCTCTTGTCATGCACGGTCCAGCCCATGGCCCGCAGGTGGCGGGCAAAATCGCGGCTGACCGTGTTGGCGGCCCAAAGCTCGACGCCCGCAGCGGGCAGGGTCTTGGCAAAGTCGTTGAGGCTTTGGGCGATGACCGCGTTGGTTTCGGTCCAGAAAAAGCAGTCCGTGGGGAAGACCACCACGAGCCGGCCGGCAGCGTTTAAGGCCGCCACATGCCGACCGACGCTGACGAAGCCCGAAAGCGGGGACACGCCTGCGTTGTAGCCGACATACATTTCGGCCATGCGCTGGCGGAAAAGGGCCACATCCGGGTCGCTGGTGCCGGCAAGGAAATTCACGAAGGCGGTTTTGTCTTGCACCAGGGGCATGTTGGCCAGGGCGGCGGTCACGCGGGTTTGTCCGGTGGGCGTGAAAATCTGGTTCTCAACAAAGGCGGCGGCGGCATCCGGGGCGACGCCCATGTTGATAAGTTGGGTCTGGTTTTGCTGGGCGATGGTCACCGGGGAGGCGGTGAGGTCGATATTGTTGAGCGTGGCCGTAGTCCCGGCGGCGGACACGGCGATGCCCACGCCGCCCGGAATAAGGGCGGACAGGGCCGTGCCGGTGATGTTGCCGGCCGCCCCGGCCCGGGCCATGGCGGTCAAGCGCGCCTGCACCAGCGGATTGGCGGTGTAGGGATCGACGCCGAACTGTTTGGCGTACTGCCGGGCCAGGGCCGGCACGCCAAGCAGATTGCCGGCCGAGCCGCCGCCCGAGGAAATGTTCTGGCCGAGGCTCTCAAACATCCGGCCCACGCCGGTGACTGCGCCGCTTATGGTGCCAAGCGGGTTCTGGATGAGGTTGACCGCTCCCTGCACGGTCTGCTCGCCTTTTTTCACGATGCCCCCGCCGAATTCCTGCATGGAACTCACCTGCTCCATCTGGGCCAGGGCGGCTGTCTCGGCGATGCGTGTGGCCAACAGCGCGGTCGAGGCCACGCGCAGGTCGCCGAAGCGGGTGTGCAGTTTATAGACGTAGAGATAGCCGTCGGTCTCAACAGACGGGTCCACGGTGAAATTCGGCCCGGCCAACATGCTTGGCGGCAGGATGGCCCTGGCCGCCGGAGCAAACGGGGTGTCGTAGGGACCGGTGGCCCGGACCGGGGAGCCAAGACCGAGAAGCAGACCGCAAAAGACCAGGACCGTGGCAGGGACAAAGGCTCGGCGCATGAAAGCTCTCCTTGAAATAGCTCGAGGGTTGGCAGCTGACGGCCCAGCCCGGGCATGGCCGGACACAGGCGGGAGGCGGCGGGGGGCGGCGCGGTGCACCCCGGCGCAGCCCTAGAACGTAAAGGCCACGCCGAGGATGGGGCCGCTTAAGGTGGCGTCGAACTTGAATGCGCTCTTGCCGCTGCCCTCGGTGTGATTGACGCCGACGGCCCGGTAGCCGGCCAGCAGCGTGCCGTGTTCCCAGAAGGTGTAGCCAAGAAGGGCCGTGGCATCCCAAGTCAGGGCGGAGCTGATGGAAAACCCGCCCAGGCCGCCGCGAAGGCTCATGAGCCAGGCATCGGTCAGATGAAAGATGGCCCTGGCCCCGACGATGGGATCGGCCCAGGTCTTTTGGGCATAGACGTCGCGGCCGCCCCGGTTGGTATCGGCGTCAAGCTTCATGGCCAGACTCCAGATCCTGGCCCCGGCCAGCACGTCGAAGTCCACGGACGAGGTCAGGGCCTTGCCCAGGGGCACGGTTCCGACCCGGTAAAACCCGGCCACGTCGGCCAAAACGAGGCTCATCTTGGCGTCAATCGAGGCGCGCTTGCCCGAGGCGTCGGCCCCGAGCAGGGAATAGTTGAAATCCGAAAAAAGTCCGAAACGCTCGCGGTAGAGCATTTCCGCGTGGACCATGGCCGCCATGTTCAGGTATTTGGACAGATCGGCAAACGAGACATTGACGTTGGCGTCGTACCCCTTGGCCCCGACCGTGCCGTTGATGCCGGTCAGCCAGGCATAGGGCGCAATGGTCCACTGAAAATCGCCCTGCGTCTTGTTCTGGCCGATCTGGGCCTGGGCCGGGCTGCCAAGCACTGTTGCCATCAGGAAAAAAAATGAAAGTAGGCACATTTTTCCGCGCATGAAACACTCCTCAACGTCTTGTGAAGCGACAAAGGGACAGCCGAGCAAACGCAAAAAAGGACGACCGACAACAGAGAACCGCGTCGTTTCCGAGCAGGGATCACGCTGCTTCACTTGAACTGGTTATCAAACAAACCTCTTGCGACAGTCGGGATTCTCCTTCTGTTCACGCCTCCATCCGTGGAGATGGACCGCAACACCCTCCCTAGCTCTATTACGGTGTAGCCAATATATCCACGCGGCGCTTGACAGATCACGACAACTTTGAGGACTATTTTCACATGAGCCACTTTCTCACGCCAGAACATGCTGACAAGATACACAATCTCCAGCAACATCCGGTTGTGGAAGGCTGTGTCAGACTCGGTCCGTTGATTGGCGTGCCTTTGGTATTGCGGGAGTTTGGCCGCGACCCGGCAGCAGTGCTTCACAGCGTCGGCCTTGAGACGGACCTGTTCGACGATTGCGAAAACGTCATTTCGTTCACCGCCATGGGACGCCTGCTGGCCTCATGCACGGCGCAAACGCGCTGCCCCCACTTCGGACTGCTCGTCGGGCAACGAGCCGGCCCGGAGTGTATGGGACTGGTCGGGCAATTGCTTGGCTGTTCTCCGGATGTCGGCACGGCGCTTCGCAGCCTCATTTTACATTTGCATGTCCATGACCGCGGCGCGGTTCCCATGCTGTCCGTCGGCCCGGAGACGGCGGTGATGGGATATCTGATCTACCAGCCGGACGTGGAAGCCACGGACCAGATCTACGACGGCGTCGTCGCCATTTTGCACAATACCCTGCGGGCGCTGTGCGGCCCTGGCTTTGCCCCGGTCGCTGTCCTCTTCGCCCGTCGCTCCCCGGCCGACGTCGAACCGTACCGCCGCTTCTTCCAAGCGCCGCTTCGCTTTGACCAGGAACAACCGGGGGTGGCGTTTCCCGCCAAGTGGCTTGACCACAAGCTGCCAGGAGCTGATCCGCAGCAAATAAAGCTTGTTACAGACCGGATCGCCGCCCTGGACCGCCTGGAACAGCGCGATCTGGTTGGCCGGCTGCGCGGCGCCCTGCCCCCGTTGCTCATGACCCGGGGCGCGTCCCTGGAACGGACGGCGGAACTGTTTTCCCTGCACCCGCGCACGCTCAACCGCCGGCTGGCCGAGGCCGGGTGTACGTTCCAGGGGCTGGTGGAGGAGGTGCGCTCGGTGCTGGCCTGCCAGCTCCTGGGCAATACGGCCATGTCCGTCAGCCAGATCGCAGCCGCGCTCCAGTACGCCGAAACCAGCGCCTTCACCCGGGCCTTTCGCCGCTGGACCGGCCTTTCCCCCACAGCCTGGCAGGCGCAGTTCAGGCAGCCCCCGGGGGTGTGAAGCGGCGCGGGCACATACATTGAAAAAACGAGACAAGGGCTTGCGCGAGTGGCGCAAGCCCTTGTCTCCTCCGGCCGATCACCGGACAATCCAGACAAATACCCCTGGGAGGGCTGCCGCGTTACGCGGCCCTGGCCTGCCGGCCAAACAGTTCCATGGCCAGCGCCGCCGCCGCCAAGCCCCCGCCCATGACGCACACGCCAGCCCAGCCGAACACGGCAAAGGCCTGGGCGCTGGCAGCCGTCCCAACCGCCCCGCCCAGGAACATCGTGGTCATAAAGACAGTGTTGATCCGGCTGCGGGCCGAGGCGTCCAGGCCGTAGATCCGGGCCTGATTGGCCACCAGGGCGGATTGCAGCCCGATATCCATCAGGAGAATGCCCAGAATCAGTGCAGTCCAGGAGGACGGGAACAGCCCGAGCACCGCAAACCCGGCCAGGACGCCCCCCGCCCCCCAGGCCACCAGCCGGCCCTTGGACCCCCGATCGGCCAATCGGCCGGCCAAGGGTGCGCAGACCACCCCGGCCACGCCAACCAGGCCAAGCAGTCCGGCCACGGCGCTGCCCTGGGAAAAGGGCGGCTTTTCCAGGAACAAGGCCAAGTTGGCCCAAAAAGCCACAAAGCCGCCAAAAAGCAGCCCCTGGACCAGCCCGGCCCGGCGCAGTGTTGCATACCGGCCAAACAGGCGGCCAAGCGACAGCAGGATCTGCGGATAGGAAATCGCCGTCGCCGGTTCCACCCGGGGCAGGCGCAGGACCAAAACGGCGCTCATGAAAAGCGACGCCACGGCGGCAAGACCGAACATGTCCCGCCACGAGCCATAGGCGGCGACCAGCCCGCTTATGGTGCGCGACAGCAGAATGCCGGCCAGCAATCCGGCCATGACCACGCCGACCACACTCCCCCGCCGCGCCTCGGGAGCCAGCTGGGCGGCCATGGGCACCACCTGCTGGGCCACGGTGGCCAATATCCCCACGAACAGGCTGGCGACCAGCAGCACCCCAAGGCTTGGGGCCAACGCCGCCATGGTCAGGGAAAGCGACAAGGCCGCAAAGGTCAGGCCGATCAGGCCTCGCCGCTCAAAACGGTCGCCAAGCGGGGCCAGCGCCACCAGGCCCAGGGCGTAACCGACTTGCGTCAGCACCGCGATCCAGGAAATAGCGGCCGCGTCGACCTGAAATTCCTGGGCCAGAATCCCGAGCATCGGCTGGTTATAATAAATGCTTGCCACGGAAAGGCCGGCGGCTGTGGCCAAAAGGCCCACGGTCCCCGCGCCCGGCTGTCGAACAACGGCGTTTCGTGTGGTTGTTGCGGCTGCGCTTGGCATATCTCGACTCCTGTGTTTAATTTCGAAACGATACGTATCGTATATAATCAAGCCCAAACGGCAGTCAAGGGCGAAAATCGAAACCCCGCAAAATACAAACTTCTATTTTGGAATCAGGAAGATGGAGACGAGAAAGGACGGCCCGGCCGGCGTGGCCGCCGAGCAGGGCCGATCCATGGGCGTTGTCGGGGCTTAGCTCCGGGTGAGTCCGGCAAAAACCAGGGCGGCGAGCTGTTGCACGAAGGCATCGTCCAGGGGGCGATGGCGCAGCAACATGCGGTGGAAGATGGGACCGTAGAGGGCGTCCGCCATGAGGTCCGGATCCACATCCGCCCGGATCTCCCCGGTGGCCATGCCCCGGCGCAGGACTTCCTTGGCCGCGTCGCGGCGGGGGTACATATAGCCCTCAAGGAAGGCGGTGAGGATTTCCGGGTCAGCCTGCCCCAGGGCAATGAATTCGCACACGACCCGCCCGGTCGTGCCTCGGTAGGCCTCGGCCAGCCGCAGCATCTGGGTGGTGATGTCGGCCACGGCCGAATCGGTCTGCGGAAAGGCGATCTTCGGTGAAACAGCGGCCAAAAAGGCTTCCATGGCCACCGCGCCCTTGCCCGGCCACCAGCGATAGAGCGTGGCCTTGCCAACGCCAGCCCGGGCCGCGATGCCTTCCATGGTCAGCCCGGAGAAGCCTACTTCCGTAAGCAGACTGTTGGCGGCTTCCAGCACGGCGCTGCGCACGGCATCGCTGCGGGGCCGGCCCGGTTGGCGTTTGGCGCAGGCAGCACCCATGGCAATCGCTCCTTTAACCCGTATCGCGGCCAATCCCGGGCGCGGGCAGCGCACGAGCAGACCCGCCCTGGTCATTGCCCAAGGAAGAGGCCTGTTTTTGGGAGAACAGGCACGCGGGACGCAGTATGAACAATCCGCGGGCAGCCGGCAACACCGCAGCAAAACACCGCCCCCTTCACACGGTTGACACATCCTTAGGCATTAATGGCCCAGGCACCGGCTGCGCCCCAAGCCCCGCCGGCCCGGCCTGTCTCGCCGGCGTCGGCGCATTCCCTGCGCCGCGCGTTTGGCGGCCGGGGGCGTCTTGTGCGCCGGGCATGGGCGCATCCGCAATCCCTCCGGCCGCCGCCTTCCGGCGCGAGGCCGGACCAACCGCTGCGGCAAAAGGAACGTCGATGGAATCGACTCCGCTCTCTACCGTCAAGGCCGTCATCCTCGACTGGGCCGGCACCGTGGTGGACCACGGCTGCATCGGCCCGGTGGCGGTTTTTATCGAAGTATTTGCCCGCCAGGGCGTCGCGGTTACGGCCGAACAGGCCCGAAAGCCCATGGGGCTTATGAAAAAGGACCACGTCCGGGCCATGACCCGGGACCCCGGGGTGGCCGCGGCCTGGCGCGCCGTCCACGGCCGCGATCCCGACGAGGGCGACGTGGAGGCCATGTACCGGCTGACCGAACCGCTCATGGTCGACTGCATCGCCGCCCACGCCGACCCCATTGTCGGGGCGCTCCCCGCCGTGGCCGCCTTCCGGGCCATGGGCCTCAAGGTCGGCTCGACCACCGGCTACACCCGCCCCATGATGGAGGTCATGACCCGGGAGGCCGCCGCCAAAGGCTATGTCCCGGACGCCATGGTCTGTTCCTCGGACGTCCCCGCCGGCCGTCCCTCGCCCTTCATGTGCTACAAGGCCGCCCTTGATCTGGCCGTTTTTCCCTTCTGGGCCATGGTCAAGATCGGCGACACCGTGGCCGATGTGGCCGAGGGGAAAAGCGCCGGCATGTGGACCATCGCCCTGACCCTTCGGGGCAACGAGATGGGCCTGACCGAGGCGGAACTGGCGGCCCTGCCCGAGGCCGAAAAAGCCCGCCGTCTGGCGGTTGTCGAGGCCCGACTGGGAGACGCCGGCGCGGACTATCTGGCCCCGGATCTGGCGGCCTGCCCGGCCATCCTGACCGCCATCGACGCCCGGCTGGCCCGGGGGGAACGCCCGGGGAGCGGCCGCTAGTGTCACGTTCGGGAAATGCCGTGATACTTTTTGGCGCAACAATAGACCGTAATCATTATTTTTATTCGCAAAAAAACATAAATGTTTTTTTGCGAACGGCACACTAGCCATGGCCCCCAATCCGCCGGCCCCGCCCCCGGGCGAGGGCGACGCCAATACCTCGCCGCGCCGGGCGGCCTTCCGGGCCGGGCGATCGCCGGCCGCCAGGGAACTGCTTGCGCGCGACGAGGCCGTGTTTTTGCGCCAGTCCCTGTCCACGCCCTGCCTGGACGCGCTCTCCGGCTGCGCCGGCTCGACCCTGACCACCGTGGACGGCCGGGAGCTGCTTGATTTCCACGGCAACTCCCTGCACCAGACCGGGCATGCCCACCCCGAGGTCGTGGCCGCCATCAAGGCCCAGCTCGACGCCATGGCCTTTTGTCCCCGCCGGTTCACCAACGAACCGGCGGTGCGGCTGGCTGAAGAACTTTCCTCCCTGGCCCCGGGAAAATGCCGCAAGGCGCTCTTTGCCCCGGCCGGGACCCTGGCTGTGGGCATGGCGCTCAAGCTCGCCCGGCTGGCCACCGGGCGCTTCAAGACCGTGTCCATGTGGGACGCCTTTCACGGGGCGTCGCTGGACGCCTGTTCGGTGGGGGGCGAGGCGCTTTTTCGCAGCCGCATCGGACCGCTGTTGCCCGGGACCGAGCACGTGCCGCCGCCAGACCCCTACCGCTGCATCCTCAACCCGCACGGCTGCGCCGGCTGCGATCTGACCTGCGCCCGCTATCTCGACTATGTGCTGGAAAAGGAAGGCGACGTCGGCGCGGTCGTCACCGAACCGCTGCGGGCCACCACGGTCAACATCCCGCCGCCGGGCTATTGGCCGGCCGTGCGCGCGGCCTGCGACCGGCACGGGGCGCTGTTGATTTTTGACGAGACCGCCACCTGCCTGGGCCGCACCGGCAAGATGTTTGCCTGCGAGCATTTCGGGGCCGCCCCGGACATGGTGGTGTGCGGCAAGGGCCTTGGCGGCGGCGTCATGCCCCTGGCCGCCGTCATGGCCGACCCGGCCCTGGACGTCGGGGCGGAGCTGGCCCTTGGCCACTACACCCACGAAAAAAACCCCACGGCCTGCGCCGCCGGGCTGGCCGCCCTGGCCATTGTGCGCCGCGACGACCTGCCCGGCCGGGCCGCCCGGCTGGGAGCAAAAGCCCTGGCCCGCCTGAACGGGATGGCGTCCCGCTTTACCCTGATCGGCGACGTCCGGGGCCTTGGCCTGTCCCTGGCCGTGGAACTGGTGCGCAACCGCGCCACCCGGGAAAAGGCCCCTGACGCGGCCGACGCCGTGCTCTACCACTGCCTGGAGGCCGGCCTGTCGCTCAAGACCTCCCACGGCAACATCCTGACCCTGACCCCGCCGCTGACCATTGCCGAAACCGACCTGGACCGGGCTTTTGACATCCTGGAACACGCCCTGGCCCTGGTTTGCCCGCCAAAGGAGTAATGCCGTGGACCAGTCCTGCATTCCCGACAACCCGTATATCCTGCTCACCCCGGGGCCGCTTTCCACCTCCAAGACGGTCAAGGCGGCCATGCTGCGCGACTGGTGCACCTGGGATGCGGACTACAATGCCGATGTCGCCGACCTGCGCGCCCGTCTGGCCGCCCTGGCCAGCCGCCAGCCCGGCTTCACGGCCACGCTGATGCAGGGCAGCGGCACTTTTTGCGTGGAATCCTGCCTCGGCTCGCTCATTCCCGATGGCGGCAGCCTGCTGGTCCTGGCCAACGGGGCCTACGGGGCGCGCATGGCCAAAATCGCCCGGGTGCTGCGCATCCCGGTCGTGGAAGAGGATTTCGGCGAAGTGTCTCCGGTGGACCCGGCCCGGGTCGCGGCGCTCCTGGCCGCCCAGCCCCAGCTGACCCATGTGGCCGTGGTCCACTGCGAGACCACCACCGGCATGCTCAACCCTATCAGGGAGATCGGAGAGGCGGTCAAAGCCGCCGGCAAGATCTTTCTCATCGACGCCATGAGCAGCTTCGGCGGCATCCCCATCGACATGGCCGAGGTTGGGGCCGATGCGCTCATTTCCAGCGCCAACAAGTGCATCCAGGGCGTGCCTGGGTTTGGCTTTGTGCTGACCCGGCGCGACGTCGTCGAGGGCTGCGCCGGCCAGGCCCGGTCGCTGAGCCTTGACCTCTACGACCAGTGGCAGGCCATGGAGCACGGCGGCGGCAAATGGCGCTTCACCTCGCCCACCCACGTGGTGCGCGCCTTTGCCCAGGCCATGGACGAACTCGAAGCCGAAGGCGGCGTGGCCGCCCGCTTCGCCCGCTACAGCCAAAACCAGCAAACCCTGGTCGCCGGCATGGCCGCCCTGGACTTTTCCGCCCTGCTGCCCCGGGCCATCCAGTCGCCCATCATCACCGCCTTTCACAGTCCCACCCATCCCGACTACGCCTTCAAGCCGTTTTATGACCGCCTCAAGGCCCAGGGCTTCGTCATCTACCCCGGCAAGGTCACCACAGCCGACACCTTTCGCATCGGCAACATCGGCGAGGTCTATCCCGACGACATCGAACGGCTCCTTACGGCAGTCAAGGACGCCCGGTACTGGCTGGTCTAGCGTGGCGTCGGGGGCAGACCGGGAAGCAGACGGACTGGCCCGGCCGCCGACCCGGAATCATGCGGCGGGCCGGGATGACCCGGCCAGACAAGCACGGGCGTCTTACTGGCCGACCTCGGTCCGGGGCTGGTTCCCTTGGCCCAAGGCCCGTTCGATCGATTCCAGAAGATCTTTGATTTTAAATGGCTTGGGGAAAAAATCGTGGACTTGGCCCCGGAACGCCTCAATGGCCGTGTCGAGATGGGCGAAGGCCGTGATCATGATGACCTGGATGTCCGGATAGCGCTCCTTGACGGTCTTGAGCAATTCCATGCCGTCCATGCCTTTCATCTTGAAATCGGTGACGATCAGGTCGAAAGGCTCCTGCTCCAGTCGCAGCAAGGCCGACGCGGCGGAGAGAAACGTCTCCACCTGATAGCCGCGCTTGGTCAAGTGGATGCGCAACATGTCGCCAACCACTTTTTCGTCGTCGATGACCATGACTCTAGCTCTCTGTGATTGCATGGGGAACCTCCGTTGGGGGCAGGGACGGCAGTTCAATGAAGCAGGTGGTGCCCGCGCCAAGCATGCTTTCCACCCACAGCCGGCCTGCATGGTTTTTGACGATGCCGTAGCTGACCGAAAGCCCCAGTCCCGTGCCTTCGGTCCCCTTTGTGCTGAAGAAGGGATCAAAAACGTGGGGCAAAGCGTCGGAAGGGATGCCTTTGCCATTGTCGGCGATGACGATGCGCGCCGTCTGCGCCCCGGCCCTGGTGGCCACGCGCAGGCGGCCGCCCGGGGGCATGGACTGGATGGCGTTGGTGATAAGATTGATCAGCACCTGATGCATCTGGGACACGTCGGCCAACACCCAGGAGGCGTCCTCGGCCAGGTCGAGCCTAAGGTCGATGTTGGAGACGTGGAGCATGTTGCGCACCAGCGGCAACGTGTCGGTCACCAGCGCGTTGACCGCAACCGGGCGCATGCTGGCGGCCTTGGGTTTGGAAAAATCCAGAAGATTGGTCACGATGCCGTGAATGCGGCCGCATTCCTTCTGTATCTGACGCATCATCTCCAGACGGTCGGATGCGGGCAAATCATCCTGCAGGGATTCGTAGGTTTCGGCGATCATGGAGATGTTGTTGACGGGATTGGTGATCTCGTGGGCCACGCCAGCGGTCAGGGTGCCAAGCGAAGCGAGCTTTTTCGATTGCAGGATTTCGGCTTCGCGGGAACTCAGGCGCTGCGACATGGAATTGACGGCCCGAATGACCGAATCGAGTTCGTCGTGGCTGCGGGGTTCGGCAATGCTCTCGAACTTGCCCTCGGCGATGGCCCCGGCCAGACGTTCCACCTTGGCCAGGGAGCGCAGGATCTTTAAGAACAACAGCGGCGCGGCCAACACCGCCGTGCAGACCACGGCGGCCAGGGAAATGGTCATGGTGCGCCGGGAAAGGCTGATAATTTCACCCACCTGCTCTCGTTCCCGGGACACCAGGGTTGTTGAGAATTCCCGCATGGCCCGGCCGGTCTCGCGCATGGCCCCTTCCGCGTCCTGTCCGGCCACGTCGGTCTGGCCGGCCTTTTCCACCGCAGCGGCGTAGGCGTCCAGATGACTGCGCAGGGCCAGATAATTGGCCTGGCCGGCTCCGCGCACTATGCGATCGCTGGATTTGGCCAGCAAATTCCGGCTCTCGTCTATCTTGGCCGCGATCTCGCGCAAGGCAGCCTTGTCGCCAAACAGAAAGAGATTTTTTTCAGCCAGCCGCATTTCCAGAAAATCGGCATTGAGATCGTCCTGCACCTCCACGAAACGCAGCTTGTCCACCACCCGGTCCATATCGTGCCGGGCCAGGAGCGCCAAAAGGACGAGCAGCGCCAGGCTCACGCAACTGCCGACGATCAGTTTGGTCTTGATCTTCACGTCCGCTCTCCCACAGGGTCCATGCACCGGGGCGTGCGCACCGGTTCCTTGCGCACCGGCCAATACCACAGCAAGCCGTCAACGATCATGGCCGCTCCGACCACGACCAACAGCCAGTCGGGCAGGGACGCGAAGCCGCCGCCGAAATAGCGCAGCAGCCCAAGACCCAGTCCGAGAAGGGCCACGCCGGTGCGGATGAAGGACAGACCGGTGCGGGCTCTGGCGGCAATGGTGCGGTAGCAGGCGCAGACCGTGCGCTGGGCAGCCAGGACATTGCGTTCCCGGGCCAGATGGATGCGTTCCGGCGCGCCCGAGGCGATTTCCAATATGGTGGAGTGGTTTTCGAGCAGGTCGCCCAGACGGGCCAGCATCGTTTCTCGTGAAACCGGGCGCCGCCGCCCCGGTTCGTCAATGAAATGATACTCCTCCAGGAACTGGAGCGTTGCGGCCGAGACCTCGACCAACGTCTGGATGCCCGGCAGGCGGCGACGGGACAGGCGAAGGCGCAGATAGGCCCGGGCGGCCACGGTCGCCAGAGCCAGCCCCAGGCCGAGACAGGCGGCGTCGGCCAGACGGGCGGGGGGGGTTGGGGCCGAGCGCAACAGCGTATTGCCAAGCGCCGTCAGCCCAAGGCCGAAACGCATGACGTTAAGCCAGGTGCGGCCCGTGGCCATGTCCGTCCGCCAGCAGGCCAGCCGGGTGCGCCAAAGGGCCATGGTATTGCGCCAGGCGGCCAGATTGGTGCGGACAACGCCCACCGGCGCGCCAGTGACCGACGGCGCGAAATCGGCGGCCAGACGGCGCAGGCAGTCGGGCGAGGCCGGGATCAGACGGACCACGTATTCCGGAAAAACCTGCCCGACCGCCGCCAACAGCTGCGGATCATGCGGATCGTCCGCTGCCGCCGTCACGGTCTTCCCGCCTTCCAGGGCCACCGGAAACCAGCGCGCCCGGGCAAAGTCGTCGGCAGTCAGCCGCGCCAGCAGTGCGGCGGGAACCAGGCAAGTCTCATCATAAACGAACGGGGCGCTCGCCTCAGGCCGCATCGACGCCTCCCAGTCCGGCGCTGGCCCGGCCCCACTCCCTTTCGGATACGGCATAGTCCGGCACCGTCAGTTCGAAATCGGCCGTGCAATAGGTGGTTGCCCGTCTGGCCCGATCAGCCGGGAGATGCCAGCACAAGCCGTCGACAATGAGGACGAGGCCGCCGACCAGAAGGATCAGGTTGAATACGGTCCAGCCCAGGGAGGCCGTGCCGAACCAGGCCAGCAGGCCAAGGCCGACGCCCACGGCGTTAAAACCGGTGCGCATGAAGGAAAGGCCGGTGCGACTGCGGGCCATATGGGTGCGCAGTCTGGCCATGGCGTTGCGCCGCTCGGCTAAAAGCGTGCGCTCCAAGGCCAGCCCCGTGGTCCCCAGCACGCCCTCGGCCGACGGCGCGACCGTTGCCCCGGCGTCCGGCCCTGCGACGCGCGGCCCGCCCTCGGACTGTGCTTCATCCATGGTCCGGGGACTGGGGCAGGCCTCGGCCCGGCACATTGCCGCCTGGCACTGGCTGCCGACGCGCCTGGCCGGCAGATACCAGGACAGCCCTTCCAGGGCCATGACGCTGCCCAGACAAATGAGTCCGTAACTGGCCATGTCCCAGGAGCCGTGGTGGAACTGGCGGATCAGGGCGATGCCGACGCCGGAGACGGCAATGCCCGTGCGCCCCAGGGCCAGACCCGTGCGGGAGCGGGCCATGATGGAACGCAGTTCGGCCAGGGTCGTGCGTTCCAGGGCAAGCATCGTGCGGTCCATGGCGTAAAATCGTCGCCGAGCGATGGGGGACAACGCCGCCCACCCGGCCCGCAGGGCCTTGGCTCCGGGCACAGGGGGCAACCACCGGAAACAGGGCCACACCTGATTGGCCGATACGGCCAGCACGCCCGTGTTCCCCAGGGCCGGATCGGGCGCGGGAACACGCTGCGGCAGTCCTCGCCGCGACATGCGTCTGGCCGGCAAATACCAGATGATGCCGTCGATGATAAAAAATACGCCCGCTCCAAGGAGCACGGCTTCCAGGGGCAGGGTCAGGCCGAGGCCAAAGACCCGGAACAGCACCATTACGACCGTTACAAACGCGATGCCCGTGCGGAACATGGAAAGCCCGGTGCGGCCACGGGCCAGGGTGGTGCGAAATCCGGACAAAAACGACCGCCGGCCGGCCAGATACGTGCGCACCTTGGCCAGATCGAGCCGGGAGGCCTCGGGAGGAAAGCCCGGGCAGACATCCTGGGTGTTTTCGAGAATGCGGCGGACAACGCCGGGATCGGCCGGCACGAGGCGGATCGCGTCATTGCCCAGGGCTTCCGTTGCGGCCCGCAGCACAGCCGGACCCGGGTCCACAGCGGCAACAAGCACCTTGCCGTCAACGAGCCGGATGGGTGCCCATTGGCCGGTTCGCATGGCGGACAAGGCTCCTCTTCCCCGAAAGATTTTGGGGACCTCGAAGTCCGCATCAAGCCCGGCCAAATCGAAAGGATCCCAGGTGCTCTGTTCGCTCATGCCTTCTCCACGATTCCATCCGTCGGCGCAGGAGTAACGAGATTGGGGGGAGAAAGGCAATCCCTGTTTGCCCGCTCATTCTTTCGCGCGGTTGCGTTGTGAGGAGTGGTCAAAGCTGTGCCCGACAGGGTGAAGGAAAAGAGCCGCGCGTCCAGCGGTGTTGCCGTAAGCCAACGTGGCTGGCGCGCCTCGGCTTCGGCCATGGCCCTTGCTGCGCAAACGGGCAGCTCCGGCGGCGATGCGGGCCTAAGCGTCCGTTTCAAAGCGTCCCTGTGCCCCCGTTACCGGGACTGGGACAGGCTGCGACGAAACAGCGCCAGGGCCAGCCCGAAAAACACCACGCCGATGCCGGCAATGGCCACAAAGCGCGGCCAGACCTGCTCGAAATCCGCCCCGCGGTACAAAATCGCCTGGGCCAGATTGACGAAATGGGTGGTCGGCGCGGCCAGCATGATGTCCTGGACGGCCACAGGCATGCTCTCGCGCGGGCTGATGCTGCCGGAGAGCATTTGCAGCGGCAAAATGACCAGGATCATGAGCAGCCCGAATTGCGGCATGTTGCGCGAAATCGTGCCCAGGAAAATACCGATGCAGGCGGTGGCGAAAAACTGCAGCAATGTTCCGCAAAGAAACAAGGGAATGGACCCGGCCAGCGGCACGCCAAGGGCTCCCCGGACAACGCCGTACAGGGAGACCGTGACCGAGACCAGGATGACGAGGCTTGTGGGCCAGATCTTGGCCAGCAAAATCTCCGTGGCCGAAAGCGGCATGACCAGCAGATGTTCCAGGGTGCCGTGCTCACGTTCGCGCACCAGGGCCGTGCCCACGAGCAAAATGGAGAGCAGGGTGATGTTGTTGATGATTTCCATGACGCTGCCAAACCACGAGCTGGTCAGGTTGGGATTGAACTTGACGCGGGTGGTCAGGGTGATGGGCGCTTTTTGCCTTTCCTGGCCCCAGGCGACAAAGGCCGCCACTTCGCCGGCAATGATGTTCTCGATATAGACTGCGCCGATAAAGGCCTGGGACATGCAGGTGGCGTCAATATTGACCTGGATGTCGGGCTGTTTGCCGGCCAGCACGTCCCGCTCGAAATCCGGCGGGATGTCAAGGACAAAGATGGAGCGCCCGGCATCCAGCTCGCCGTCCACCGCCGCCAGGGGGATAACCCGGGCCGGCTGGAAATAGGGACCGTAAAAGGCCTGGATGATGCGCACCGACAGGGCCGAGGCATCCTCGTCCACCACGGCGATGGGCGCATGGTGCAATTCCTGGGATGTGGCCGTGCCTATCACATAGATGCCGCCGGTAAAGACCCAGAAGATGACGACCAGCAACACCTTGTCGTGCCACAGGCTGTAAAACTCCTTGGTCCCCAGCCGGTAGACATTGACCAGACGGCGCATGGTCATTTCTCCTGTTTGGGCAGTAACGCCACGCTTACCAGGGTCAGCGCCGGGGCGTAGGCGGCCAGGGCCAGGAAATTGGGCCAAAGTTCGCCAAAACCCAAGGCCTTGGTAAAAATTCCCCGACAGATATTGATGAAAAACGTGACCGGAAAGACCGTGCCGATAAACGCTCCCGGTCCCTGCAGGGAGGAAACCGGAGTGGTCAGGCCCGAAAACGTGACCGTGACCAGCAGGGTCGAAATGGCTGTCAGGGCCAGGGCGGCAATCTGGGTTTTGGCAAACGAAGAGATGAAAAGGCCAATGTCGGTGGTGACCGTGACGAAGACCAGGGCGGCACAGGTCAGGAGCAGGAAACTGCCCTTGAGCGGCACCTCGAAGATGAAAACGGAAACAGCCATCATCCCGAGGTAACTGACCATGCTGACGGCCACATAGGGCAGTTGCTTGCCGAGAAGAAATTCCAGCCGGGTCACCGGCGTGACGTAGAGGTTGGTAATGGAACCCAGTTCCTTCTCGCGCACCACCCCAAGGGCCATCATGATCGACGGGATAAAGATCAGCATCAAGGGGATGACCCCGGGAACCATGGCGTAGAGGCTGCGGAAATCCTGGTTGTAGCGGTAGCGCACCTGCGTGCCGGCCGCCGGCAGCCCGGTGACGACGCCCTGGGTGCGAAGGGCCAGTTGCTGCTGGTACAGGGTGTTTAACCCGTCGATGTAGCCGCGCACGGTTTCCCCGCGAAACGGCATGGCCCCATCCACCCAGACGCCGATTTCAACCGCCCTGCCCCGCAGAAGATCCTTGCCAAAGTCCGGCGGGATGGACAGGGCCAGGCTCAACTCGCCCCCGGCCATGCGCCGGTCGAGTGCGGCGGCGTCGGCCAGGGGCGGCTGCTCGATAAAATAGCGGGAGCCGGCCATGTTGCGGATATAATCCCGGCTCTCCGGCGACTGGTCCCGATCCAAAACGGCAAATTTGAGATGCTCCACGTCAAAGGTGATGCCATAGCCCAGGACAAAGAGCAGCAAGACCGACCCCAGCAGGGAAACGACCAGTCGGACCGGGTCGCGCAGCATCTCCCGCGTCTCGTGGTCGGCGTAGGCCAAAAGGCGCAGCAGGCTGTTGCCCCGGTCGCGCCGAGGCCGGCCCCGGGGGCCGGCCTCGGGCGGCGGCAACGCGGCAGGACCGGGACGGTCCGGGCCGGCCGCCGCTGTTTCCCGGCCGGTCGCTTCCTCCAGGCAGTCGATGAACGCATCCTCCAGGGTGGCCTGGCCGCGCTGCTCGACCAGTTTCGCCGGCGTGTCGCTGGCCAGCACCCGGCCGGCATGCATCAGGGAAATCCGGTCGCAGCGTTCGCCTTCATTCATGAAGTGGGTGGAAATAAAGATGGTCACGCCCTGGTTGCGGGAGAGATCGATCAAAAGCTCCCAGAAACTGTCCCGGGCCACGGGGTCCACCCCGGACGTCGGCTCGTCCAGGATCAACATCTCGGGCCGGTGGATGACGGCCACGGCCAGGGACAGGCGCTGGCGCAGGCCAAGGGGCAGTTGGTCCGGCAGGGCGTCGGCCTGATCGGTCAGATCGAACCGGGTCAGCATCTCGGCCACGCGCGGGACAATCTCGGCCGTTGGCAGGTGAAAGAGCTGGGCGTGCAGGGTGAGGTTCTGGCGCACGGTCAACTCGCTGTAGAGCGAAAAGGCCTGGGTCATGAAGCCGACGCGCTTGCGCGTTTCCAGATTCCGGGCATCGGCCTTTTGCCCAAAGAGCATGGCCTCCCCTTCGCTTGGCGGCAAAAGGCCGGTGAGCATTTTCATGGTCGTGGTCTTGCCGCAGCCGTTGGAACCGAGAAACCCGAAGATCTCGCCGCGCCGGATCGCAAAATCCACATGGTCCACGGCCGTGAACGCGCCGAAACGGATGGTCAGGCCCTTGGCGACAATGGCCGGCGGTTCCCCCTCCCGGACCGCAAACGGCGGGACGACCAGGGCCGTATGTCCCCGGCGCTTGTCTTGGGGCAACAGTTCGATAAAAGCCGCCTCAAGGTCGGGGGTTTTCGTGTGCGCCAAAAGCTCCTGCGGGCTGCCCTGGGCCAGGATGCGGCCGCCGTCCATGGCCGCCAGCCAGTCAAAGCTCTCGGCCTCTTCCATGTAGGCCGTGGCCACCAGCACGCTCATGCCCGGACGTCCGGCCCGGATGGATTGGATCAGCCGCCAGAACTGCCGCCGGGACAAGGGGTCCACGCCGGTGGTCGGCTCATCGAGGAGCAGCAGGTCGGGATCGTGGATCAGGGCGCAGCACAGGCCGAGTTTCTGCTTCATGCCGCCTGAGAGTTTGCCGGCCGGGCGGTCGGCAAAGGCGGCCAGCCCGGTTGCGGTCAACAGCGCGGCAATGCGTTCTTCCCGCTCGGCCCGGCCCTGGCCGAAGAGCCGGCCGAAAAAGGTCAGGTTTTCGGTCACGGAAAGGGCTGCATACAGATTCTTGCCCAGGCCCTGGGGCATGTAGGCGATGCGGGGGCAAACCGCCTTGCGGTGGCCGGCAGCGGCCATGTCGCCGCCAAGCACGGCGACCGTGCCGGTCTGGATACGGCGCGCGCCGGAGACCAGGGCCAGGAGACTGGATTTGCCCACGCCGTCCGGGCCGATCAGGCCAGCCATGCAGCCGGACGGGATATCCAGGTCGACGGCGTCCAGGGCTGTGGTTTTCCCGTAGCGCAAGGACACGCCGGCCAGCCGGGCCACGCCGGGGGAGGTCATTGGCCGATCTTCTTCTCGCCAACAAGCGGCGGCATGCGCTTCGGCCAGGGGGCGTCGGGCTCAAGGCGCACGGTGGCCACGCCGGGCAGGCCGGTTTTCACGTGCTTGGCATAGGCCAGGAGCAGGTCCGGCGGAATCGTGACCTTGATCCGGAACATGAGCTTTTCGCGTTCGGTGTGGGTTTCCACGGCCTTGGGCGTAAACTGGGCCTGGGGCGAGACAAAGGTGACCTGGGCCGGGATGGAGATATCCGGCCGGACGTCCAGCACGATGCGAGTCTCGGCCCCAAGCGCGACCCGGCCGGCCTGGGAGGTGGGCAAAAAGAGCGTCATATAGACGTCGCTTAAATCGAGCAGGGTCAGGACATGGCCGCCGACGCCGAGCACCTCGCCCGGTTCGGCCAGCCGGTAGAGCACGCGCCCGCTTATGGGCGCGGTCAGGGTGGAGTCCCCGATGTCGGCCTGATACCGGGCTGCCTGGGCCATGGCCGCCTCAATGGCGGCCTGGGCCTCGAGGACCCCGGCCTTGGCCGCCTCCAGGGCGGCCAAAGCCCCCTGGAGCTGGGCTTTGGCTGCGATCACCTGGGCGTTGTTGGTTTCCGTGGTGGTCTGGTCCACGTCCATTTTTGAGCCGGTGATGAAGTCGCCCTGGTAGAGTTGCCGGGTCCGCTTTTCCTCTTTGGCCGAGAGGTGCAACTGGCTTATGCGCTGGGCCACCAGGGCCTCGGCCGCAGCGATTTCGCTTTGGCGCTGATTGACGGCGGCAATGGCGCTGGCTTTCCTGGAGGTCGCCTGCCCGATGGCGGCCTTGGCCTCCCGCAGATTGGCCTCAAGGACCGTAACGTCCATTTGGGCCAACACCTGTCCCTGGGCGACGTCGTCTCCTTCCTTGGCCAGCACCGTGGCCAAACGCCCGGCCAGCTTGGTGGAGATGAGCACCTCGGTGGCCTCGATGCGCCCGTTTCCCGAGGCAAAATCGAAAGTTGCCGGTTGGTTGGCATAAAAATACCAGGCGAGGGCCGCGCCGCCGAGGCAGAAAAGAATTCCGGCGCACATGATCCAACGCTTAAACGGTGTGGACGGCATGACCTTCACTCCTGCAAAATTCCTGCGTACGGCCCTGATGCGCCGCAACGGACTGCAGGATGCTCCGACGCGGCAAGTCCATTCTCCAAAAACGGGTGGCTGCGCCCAGACAACCAGTCGGCCGCTGCGGGGCCTTGTCCTGCGCCTTTTTTCGAGAAACGCGCGCTTGATTCTTCGGGCCTTCCTGCAGTGCACCGACGCCCTACTATTAACGCCTTTTGAAAAACAAGCCTAGTACTATCGCCATATTATGGTGTTGTACCCACAGCTGTCCCCCGCCCGACGCACCAGCAACGAGAAACTCCGTTCCCAGACCCGGACCATCTTGATTGAAGCCGAAAAGCTCGTTGAACGCCTGAAAAACCTGGGGGGCCATGCCGCCTTTGGGCAGGGCGACAGGAAACTCGAGGGTGTGTCCGGCCTTCTTGTGAAGGGTTTCGGATGCCGCTGCGACGCCGGACCAACGGTTCAAGGCCCTCCAACGGCGGAGAGCCGCCCCGGCCACGGCAAATGGCCGCTTGGCGCGGTGATGGCCGCCTTGTATACTGACGCAAACGGGGGGTGCGTCTTGCCCGGACATCGACGGTCCGTGGCCGGCGCGTCCCCATTGTATCTGCACTGTGCCGGCCAGATTCCTGGTCGTCGGCGGTCGTAAATCAAGCGGAGGAAAAGCATGGGTATCCGGTTGCGAGCCTTACGCACTGTTTGCGGTCTGCATCGGCAGGGCCGCCTGGCCGTCCTGGTCTTGTGTTGCCTGTTGCTTGTGGCCACGGCGGCGCTGGCCCAGTCCGACCCCTTGCCCTCGTGGAACGAGGGACCGGCCAAGCAGGCGATTTTGGCCTTTGTCCAAGCGACCACCGATGCGTCGAACCCGGGCTATGTCCCGCCCGAGGCGCGTATCGCCGCCTTTGACCAGGACGGCACGACCTGGGTTGAACAGCCCATGTACACGCCAATGCTCTACTGTCTGGCGCGGCTGCGGGAGTTGGCCAAGGAGAAGCCGGAGCTGGCCGAGGCCGAACCGTTCAAGTCCGTGTTGTCCGGCAACATGGAGCGCCTGGCGGCCATGCCCATGAGCGACATCGTGAAACTCTACGCCGCCGCCATGACCGGCATGCCGGTCGAAGCGCTCGGAGAACAGGTGCGGCAGTGGCTGGACACGGCCAGGGACGGGCGCTGGCATCGGCCCTACACCGAGCTGGTCTACCAGCCCATGCTGGAAGTGATGCAGCTCCTGCGCGCCCATGGCTACAGGACCTATTTCGTCACCGGCGGCGGCCAGGATTTCCTGCGCGCCTATGCCGAAAAGGTCTACGGCATCCCGCCCGAGCAGGTGGTCGGCACCTTGAATGCCACACAATTCAGCTATGGCGCGGACGGCAAGCCGGTCCTCACCGAGGAGCCCCGGCTGTTGCTCAACAACGTCGGACCGGGCAAGCCCGAGGGCATCCAGCTCATGATCGGCCGGCGTCCCCAGGCGGCGTTCGGCAACTCCGACGGGGACAAGGAAATGCTCGAATACACCCAGGCCGGCGGCGGGACGCGCCTTATGATGCTCGTGCATCACGATGACGCCGTCCGGGAATACGCCTATGGCGCGCAGTCCAAGGTCGGGACGTTCCCTGATGCCCTGAGGGCGGAAGCGGCCCAACAGGGCTGGGTCGTCATCAGCATGAAAAACGACTGGAAACGCATTTTTCCCTGGGAATAATGACGGACACCCCACGACTGCGGCGAAAGGGCGGGCCGGTTTGCGGCCATCCCCTCGCCGTGTCTCCGGCCTGTCGGTATCCGGGGCGGTTGCAGCCATCGGGCCTCACATCCAAACCCCAACCGTGCTGACACATCGGAGAAAGCCATGGCTTTGTCGAGAAGAGCCTTCCTGAAGACCGGAGCAGCCGGCGCGGCCTGTATTGCCTGCGGCGTGTTCGCCATGCCCGGCGCGCAACCGGCGGCGGCGGCGGTCATTCCCTGGACCACTCTGGAGCGGACGGTGATTCCTGTCCCCGTGCCGGCCGCGTCTCCCCTGCTGCCGCCGACAGACATCGCCCAATTCGCCCGGTACGGCTACGGGGCCTGGCAGTATGCCCCGGGGCTGGCCTGCCAAAGAAGGCTGGATCTCATGCCGTCTGCCTACACCGGCCAGGGGGTGACCCAGGCGGCGCGGCTGGTCCGCTTCTTTACCATCAGCGACATTCATCTGACGGACAAGGAATCGCCGGCCCAGTTGATCTGTCTCGGTCTTGCGCGGCACATCTCCTCGGCCTATTCCCCGGTCATGCTCTATACCACCCAGGTGTTCGACGCGGCCGTGCAGACCATAAACGCCCTCCACGCCCAGGATCCCATCGATTTCGGCATTTCCTTGGGCGATGCCTGCAACAGCACCCTGTACAACGAACTGCGCTGGTACGTCGACATCCTGGACGGCAAGCCCATCGCCCCCAGTTCCGGAGCCCATGCCGGGGCCGAGACCATCGACTATCAAAAACCCTTCCAGGCCGCCGGGCTGCACCAGTCGATCCCCTGGTATCAGGCTCTGGGCAACCACGACCATTTCTGGCTGGGGTCCGCCCCGGTCGACGACTCCCTGCGCCAGGCCTGCCTCGGCGATACGGTCATAAACCTGGGGAACATCCTGGTCGACGGCATGGACAGCCGGGGCTTTTACATGGGGACCATCGACGGGAGCACGCCCTCCGGCACGGTGGTCGGTTCCGGGCCGGTCGCCGACTTCGCCGCTGCGCCCACGGTCGTCCCCGACCCCGACCGCCGGCCGCTGACGCGAAAGGAGTGGATGGGCGAATTTTTAAAGACGTCCTCCCAACCGGTCGGCCATGGCTTCAGCCAGGCCAATGTCGATGCGGACTTTGCCTGCTACAGCTTCGAGCCCAAGGCCGACGTGCCGCTTCGGGTCATCGTCCTCGACGACACCCAGCAAAACGAGGACTTCTCCGGCCGGGGATTTCTCTGGCACGGCAGCGTGGACAAGAAGCGGTGGGAGTGGCTGGTCGGCGAACTGGACAAGGGGCAGGCCGAAGGCAAACTCATGATCATCGCCGCCCACATCCCCATCGGCGTGGAAAAGCCGGGCGCGTTTATGAGTTGGTGGGACAAGGCCTACGTCACGGAAGAGGCGCTTTTTGCCAAGCTGCACAGCTATCCCAATCTCCTCCTGTGGATCGCCGGACACCGGCATTACAACACGGTCACCGCCTTTCCCTCCCCGGACCCGGCCCGGCCGGAGCTTGGCTTCTGGCAGGTCGAAACCGCCTCATTGCGGGACTTTCCCCAGCAGTTTCGCACCTTCGACATCGTGCGCAACAGCGACGGCACCGTCTCCATCGTGACCATCAATGCCGGCCCCCGGCTTGAGGACGGAGCCTTGGCCACCGTGTCCCGTTCCCATGCCGTCGCCGCCCAACAGCTCATCAAGAATCCGGCGATCTCCTCCGACCCCATGCCCTACCTGCCCACAGGCGCATACAATGGCGAGCTGATGGTGCCGCTGAGCCCGGAGATGCAGGCAAAACTGCACCCGCACGGGACGCCGATCCCAGCCGCCACGGCCCCGGCGACCACCGGGGCCTAAGCCGCACCTGGCCTACTGGAGCAGCAGGCCAAGCGAAGCGCCGACTCCGGCAGGAACCGCCAGAACGGCCTTGCCCGTGCTTTGGACCGCCACGGCCTGCCCTTGGGGCGTGGAGGCGTCGCCGGCCTGGGTCAGGGCGGTCAGCGGGTTCTCGGTCCCGGCGACGGGAACGAGCCGCAGCCAGGCCAGAATGCCGTCGCCGATGGAGGCCTTGTTGGCGGTGCTGATGGCCATCATGGCCAACGTACCGGGGTTCTTGGCGTTGACCAGCAGTTCCTTGCCGGCCGCCTTGGCGGCCGGTCCGATGATCGCGTCCACCGAGGCGTAGGCCGTTGCGTCGTAGCCGATACGGGTGGCCACGGCGCTGGTGGGGGTATCCTTGGCGGCCGTGTAGAGCACCGGCACATACCAGCCGTCGGCCCGTTTTTCCGCTGTGCCGAGCCGCAGTCCGGCCGACGCCCCGGCATCGGCCTGCCGGGTGAAGGAGGCGTCCGCCGCGGCCGCGTCGCTGGGCGGGATCGCATAGTTGTTGATGATGGTGGTCAGGTCAGAGGCCTTGATGATGGCGCTGTAGTCGGTGACCATGCAAAACGGCGGCGACAGGGCACTGAGGTAGACATTCAGGGCATTTTGCAATTCCCACAACTCGACAGCGCCGCTGCAGTCGCAGTCGCCGAGGATGCCGCAGCGTTGACGGATATGCACCCCGCCGTTGACCTGGCCGATCTGGATGTCCAAGCCGTCGGTGGTGGACGCCGTGGGCGCGAGGGTCACGCCGTTAAACTGCGAGGCCACGTTGTTGAGGACATCAAAGGTGACGGTGGCGACGGCCCCGGCCGTTATGACCAGGGGAGCGAGAGCCGAAGCCGGATCGGAGTAGACGGACAGGCGCAGGGTGTTGATTCCCAGAGATTGGGAAACGGCGGTTTTCTTGAGAACCGTCAGCCTCGGATCGAAGGTCACCACGGGGTTGGCCAATACGGCCGTGTCGTAGACGAGATTGGCGGCCAGGGCGCCGACGCCGGTGGCCGTGGCGTTGACTAGGTTCAGGGTGAGGGTGACCTGCTGCCCGGAGCGGGCGCTTGGCCTGTCGAGGGTCAGCATCGGATAGTTGGCCGGGGGACTGCCCGTGTCGGTGATCTTGGCCAGGAAGCCGTGTTTCCTGGCGTTATTGGGAGTGATGACCGGATTGTAGGGGAAGATCGGTTTGCCAGAGTAAATGGTTGAGCCGACCGTAATGGAAACATTGGCGACGCTGGGATCGACGGCCACGCCGTGGCCTTCGTCGATGCCCAGTCCGCCGAGGTAGTTGCTGTAAACAGCCTGGGAACCGGCCGCGTCGATCTTGGTGATGAAGGCGTCGGTGCTGCCGCCAAGGCCCGTGCCGAAGGTGTAGGTCAGGACCCCGGTGCTAAATTGCAGCAGGTCGACGACGGGGAAGTTGGCGGAATCGGTGTTGCCGGTGAAATAGGCCGCGCCGGTGGTCTGGTCCACGGCCACGCCCAGGCCGATGTCGGTATCGCCGCCGCCAAGAAAGGTCGCGTACCACAGGAAGCGGCCCGAGGTGTCGAGTTTGACGGCAAAGGCGTCGCTGTCGCCAGCCAGGGTCGGATAGAGGGCGTTGGTCACAGGAAAGTCCGACGACGTGGTCTTGCCCGTGAGGTAGACGTTTCTGGAGCCGTCCAGGGCCAGAGCCCGGACGCCGTCCACGCCCTTGCCGCCGAGGTAGGTGGAGTAGACCAGCCCGGAGCCGGACGGATTGATCTTGGACACGAACCCGGAGGTGGCGCCGGGGCGGGCGGCGATGATGGCGTTTTTGACGGGAAAGTTGGCGGAAGTCGTTTCCCCGGCCACGTAGGCGTTGCCTTGGCTGTCCAGGGCGATGGCATAGATGGTGTCGGTCCCGGCCCCGCCGAAGTAGGTCAGGGAGCGCAGGTACGCGCCGGTGGCGTTGAATTTGGCGATGAACCCGTCCGTACCGCCGACCCTGGAGGGATACAGGGCGGAGGTGGTCGGCAGATCGACGGAGTCCGTGGAACCGGCCATAGAGATGTTCCCCGAGGCGTCTACAGCCACGCCCCGGGCGATGTCCGTGCCGGAACCGCCGAAGTAGCTGCAGTAGACGAGGTCGCCGGTGGGGTCGACAATGGCCAGGAAGGCGTCGATGCCGGTGCCGTGCAGGCTCTTGTTGAAGGCGTCGTTGGTGATGGGGAGGCCGCTTGGCGAGTTGGTCTGGCCGACGATGACGATGTTGCCGGCGTTGGCCGTGGCCGTGGCCGGGATGATGGCCATGGCGTTGCCGAGTTCGTCTTTGGTCCCGCCGATGTAGCTGGTCCAGATGCGGTTGCCGGCCGTGTCGTACTGGGCGATGAAGGCATCGTTGAGCAGGACGCTATACGTCACGGCGCCGAGGTCCGACGAGGTTGTGGTGCCGCTGACGTAGGTTTCGCCGGCACTGCCGACGGTGACGGCGTTGATCGTCTCGGTGGCGTTGCCGCTGAGCGGCACGCCAAACGTCAGGGCGGGATCGATGACCAGGGGGCGGCTGCGGTCGTAGGCTGCCGCAACAAAGCCGTAGCTCCAGCCGTCCGCGCTCTTTCTGACGTCGGCAAATCGCCCCTTGACCGGAATGTCCTGGCCGTCAACCACCTGATGCAGCCGGGGCGGGGCCTGGATCAGCCGGCCGCCGTCCGCGGTTTCGACTACCAGTGCGCCCTGCTTGTCCAGGCGCACCGTGCGCGCGCCCTCCACCCGGAACCGGGCCTGTCCGGGCTCGACGCCGGCCGGCAGGACCACGTCGTATTCAAGTTCCTGCCCCCGGGCGTACCAGACAAGGTCGATGCCCGTTGCCCCATGGCGGTAGGTCAGGGACGCATAGGCGGGCACCTTGGTGCGCCAGTCGGACGCCGTCTGGCCCTTGTAGAAATTGAATTGCGTCGGGGACTGCTGGCCGGGGACGATGGCGGCAGTCTCGTCGAACCACAACGGGTGCAGGCTTACCATCCGGCTGCGGCCGCCTTTGGGGCCGGGCACCGGAATCCTGACGCCGTCGCGGGCAAAAAAATAGTCCTGGCCAATGGCTTTTACATGGTAGGCCACGGAAGGATCGATCTGACCATCGTTACGGATGAAGACTATGGGATTTTGCGGAGCGGCGTCCGAACCCTGCGGTTGCTTGGCAAGATCCAGGACTGTTTGACGGCTGTCGCTTGTTGTTGGCGTCATGGCCTGGGAATTCCAGGGCAAGCAACAGAGGAATATTCCCGCAACAAATATGACGGAGAAGAAATATCGATGCCGTTTCTGCGGTGTCATGTCGCCTCCTGGATGTTGCCTGGGTGTTGCCCGGGTGTTGCCCGGGTGTTGCCCGGGTGTTGTTTGACAAGGCACTTCGGCAAAATAATAAAATGCGCGGCCTCCGCCATGTATGACGATTGTGCGCATGACAATTGCGGCTTGCCCCAATGTTATCGGCCATCCACGGAGAAAGTTTAGAATGACGCCGGGGATTGTGTCCAGGCTCGACGCCGCCCGGTGCGATGATTTTGCACGGCGCAAAGCTGCCGGGCCAGCCCTGGTCCAAGCACAAGTCCAAGCCTCCGCTGCCGCGACGGGGCCTGTTGCCCGGGAAGAAGCCTGACCAGGCAGGCACATGCCGCCGTGCAGCAGCGAAACGACCGGTCTTGGCCTCTTGTGCCCGCCCCGCACGGGGGCAGGCACATGCCGCAGTACAGCAGCTAAGCGGCAGTGCCCGGGTCCAGGGCGGCCACCGCCTCCCCGATGGATTGGTAGACGCGGGCCTCGCCAACCAGGGCCAGCAGACCGCTGGCGCGCAGGATGCCAAGGGTCTGGGGGGCTGGATCGACAAAGGCGAGCGTAACCGAGTCCGCGCGCAACTCCCTGGCCAGGGCCAACAGCATGTCCGTCGCAGTGACGCACAGACGCGGGTTGGCCGGAAGATGCAGCACCAGGGCGCGCGGCTTGGGCTGTTGCCGGCACAGCTCCGTGACGGCGGCATGGAATTTTTCGGCGTTCGCAAAAAAGAGGGGCAGATTGAGGCGCACAACCCGGATGGCCGCGACTTCCCTGGCCTGGGGATACTGGCTCGTGTCCACCCAGACCGGGGCGCAGCCGTCGAGCCGGCCCAGGATGGAAAGGTTCACCGTGCCGGCATAGAGGATCAGGCGCAGCAGCGAGGCGACCACCGCCAGGACGAGTCCGGGCAGGATGTCAAACGCCACGACCCCCAACAGGGCGACCATGGCGAGCCAGAACTCGATGCGGTTGAGGCGGTAGTAGCGTCGCATCTCCCCGACCTTCATGAGCCCGAGCACGGCATGAAGCACCACAGCGCCCAGGATGGCCTCGGGGAGCCCGGTGAGGGCCGGGGTGAAAAAGCACAGCGTGAGCACGACCATAAGCGCCGTTACCAGGGTGGAAAACCGGGTCCTGGCCCCGGCCGCGACATTGACGGCCGTCGAGGACATGCTGCCGCCGGCCAGCAAGCCGCCCAGGAGCGAGGAGCCAAGGTTGGCCAGTCCCAGGGCCTTGAGTTCCTGGTCGGCCGCAACGGGCCGGCCGAACTTCCCGGCATAGCAGGCAACCGCGCCCAGGGCCTGGGAGAAGGCCACCAGAGCCAGCCCCAAGGCCGAAGGGACCAGGGCCGTCAGGTCCTGCCGGTGCAGCTGCGGCCAGACGATCCCGGGCAGGCCGGCCGGAAAGGCCGCAACAATGGCAACGCCATGCTGCGGCCCCAGGCTGAGCAGCCTGGACAGGCCGATGCCCAGGGCCATGATGATCAGGCCGGCCGGAAGACGCGGCAGGGCGCGCTCAAGCACAAGGACCAGGGCCAAAGCGCCGCCGCCGACCGCGACCGTGGCCGGGTTGCACTGGTCGAGGCCGCCGGCCAGATGGGCGAGCTGGGCCAGGATGTCGCCGTGGCCGCGCGGCAGCCCGAGGATTTTGTGCAGTTGGTTGGCCGCGATGGAGATCGCCAGCCCGAAGATGAAACCGGTCATGACGGGTTTGGACAGAAACGCCGAGACGCGGCCAAGCCGCAGCAGACCCGCCGCCAGGAAGATGACGCCGGTCAGCAACACCAGCAGGCCGGCCAGGACGGCGTAGCGAACCGGATCGGCTCCGGCCAGGGGGGCCACGATGGCCGCCAGCATGATGGATTCGGCGGAGGTGGCGGCGCAGACCAGGACCGGGCTTTGGCCCAGTAGAAAATACAGCGGCAGCGAGGCAATCAGGGTGTACAACCCCACCTGGACGGGCAGGCCGGCCATGCCCGCATAGGCCAGCCCCTCCGGGACGAGCACGCCCCACAGAGTCAGGCCGGCCAGGATGTCCGTCCAAAGAAAGGGCCGCGAAAACGCGCCGGGGCCGATCCATCCGCCTGATGCCTTGCCGGTTTTCTTCACGCGACTGCCGCCCTGGGGGCCAGGGGAGCCCCGCCGGCCCCGGAGGGCGGCCGTGTCTTGCTCCAGGGCCGGCCCGTTCCGACCGGGCCGCCGGCCGGCCGGCGGCCCCCCTGCCCGGCCGCTGCGCCAACGCCTGACGGCACTAGAACAGATTCTTGATGATCGGGGTGAAATTGAGACGGAACGTCCATTCGTTCCCAGGCCCGTTGTGCGGGTGGATGACCGCATAGTCCGCCTCGAAGGAGAGCTTGATCGGCAGCTTGCCAAGGCGGAACATCTTGGAAACACCCAGGCCGATGGGGAGGGTCAGACGATCCTCGGGTTTCTCCTGGAGCCAGTCGATGGTGACGTTGGGGCTCATGCCGACCTGCCAGGTGGGGGCCGGGCTGTACCAGAGGAAATATTGGATATTGGAGTAGCTCACGTTGTTGCGCTTGGAGTCGCCGGCAAAGGACCACCACTGCTGCGGATAGACGCCGATGACCCACTTTTCGGAGAGATAGAGCGCGGCGACGGCCGGGCCAAGCTGCCACTTGCCCTTGCCGAGGTAGTTGTTGGCGGCGGTGGGCATGATCAGGCTCGGGCCAACGCCCCACATGAAGCCGGTCAGGGCGTTGGTGTTCGGGGCAAGCAGGGCCTGGAATCCGATGTCGCCGATGCCGGAGGTGTAATGCAGCTCCCGGGGGCCGGCCATATAGGGGGAGTTCATCAAGGGGACCACCGGCCGGACGATGACCCGCACGCTCTCGGACAGACCAATGGGCATGACCGGCTGAAAGTTCCAGACAAACTGGTTCTGTTGGCCCTTGAACAACTTGATGGTGTCGCTTTTGAGCACGTTCAAGTTGAACTGGTTGGCGACCATCCACAGCTGCCCAACCGGGTTGCTGGCCTCTTGCGAAAGCTTTTGCAGCTCCTCCTGGGTGGCGGCGTGGTCCTCGGCCCGCGCGACGGCGGCGAGGAAAAAGACCAAAAGACAGACCGAGATGATTGACGGCCGCTTACGACGACGCAACATGACTGCCTCCTTTTGGCAAACCAGAGGGCTGTTTCTTTGCCAGTGAACCGCAGGGGTCGCCGGCCAGGGCTTTGGCCGCCCGGATGCGCGCCAGACGCAAAGGGCCGTCGCAGACCCCGGCCGAAGCGGCCGGGGTCAACCGGAACAGGGCGTGGTCGCGGCGGGGCAGGCGGCCAAAGCGCGTCTTGGGCAGGCGACAACCGGCACAGTGCGGCCCCGGGCTCATGCGGGTTAATAACCGCCGGGCAACTTGAAGTTCGGCCTGAACTTTTGCAACACACCCTGATAACGTGAAAATTCCATGCTGACCAGATTCCACATCGGAATATGGCGGATGCCGATGGAGTCGTCTTCCTGGGGATTGGTGTAGAGGTTGAACATGACCAGACCACCGGTCTTGTCCACGATGCCGCCGCTAAAGCCGGCGTTGTAGCCCTTCTTCGTGATCAGGTCCGTGATCTGCACGGCCCGGTGGACCTTGAATTCGTCCACGCGCACGGCCGCGAAGGTCGACCCCATCCAGTAGAGGATGCTCTTGCGGTTGGAATTGCCGCCGTCGGCCAGCAGGTACGAGGTCTGGTCGATGCCGTCCACGTAGCGGTCGGCCGGCACAAGCTTGGCCAGTTCCGGGCCGGGCTTGCCGGCCAGGGACAGGGCGGTTGGGAAGATGTCGGCCAGATCGAACAGGCCCTCGGACTTGCGCGGGGCGATCACGCCCTTGAAGTAGGCAAAGGTCGGCACGCGCACGCCGCCTTCCCAGGTCGTGCCCTTGTAGCCCCGAAACGGCGAACGGCCATAGGGCGCGACCTCGCCTTCCGGTCCGTTGTCGGAGGAGAAGAGAACCAGGGTGTTCTCGAGCTGGCCCGAAGTCTCGAGCGCCTTCATGATCCGGCCGAACACGTCGTCCATCTCCACCATGCAGTCGGAGTAGTTGGTGCGGGCCCTGGACTTCCCGGCGAACTTGTCGTTGGGATAGTTGTCGAAATGGCAGCCCCGGGTGCCATAGTACAGGAAAAACGGCTTCTTGGCGTCGGCCTGGGCCTGGATGAACTGTTCGCCGTAGGCAGCCCAGTCCTGGTCGAGCACCTTGATCACGTCCAGATCAATCTCGCGCAATTCCTGGCAAGATTTCTCGCCTTTGACGCAATGCACCTCGCTGTGACTAAACGGCATCTTTTCCATGAGGGCGAAGCGCTCGGGGCTCAGGGCGATTTCGGGGTTGACCGACAGGTCGCGCCATTCGGTGTACTCGTCGGAGACCGTGAGAAAACCGCGAAAGTCGTCGAAGCCGACATTGTTGGGCATCGAGCCCTCGTTTTCGCCCATGTGCCACTTGCCGATGCCCTGGGTCACGTAACCCTGGTCGGACAAGAGGCTGGCGATGGTGATCGAGCCTTCGAGGCCCCCGGGCTGGCCGTACATGGGCGGGTATTGCAGACCGTGGTGCACCGGCAGCTGTCCGGTCAGGATGGTGGCCCGGGTCGGGGTGCAGCTCGGCTGGGCATAGGCCGAGGTCATAATCAGGCCCCCGGCGGCGAACGTGTCCAGGTTGGGGGTGTCGTTGCCAACGGCAATGCCGCCGCCGTTGAAGCCGACGTCCATCCAGCCGACGTCGTCGAGCAGGAACACCACGATGTTGGGTTTCTTGCCGAATTTCTTTTCCAGGGCAGCGAGTTTTTCACGCGCGGCCTTGTCCTGGTCCGGGTGGGGGATGACCGGCTCCAGGTTGTCGGCGATCTTGACCGAGGGGAGATGCAGATACTGGTCCGGGTGGGAATAGCCTTTGGCGGTGGCGGGACCGGTGGTGGTCCCCCGGATGTTCTCGGCCGAGGCCGCGCCGCCGGCCAACAACGCACAGAGCAGAAACAAGCCGACGACAACCATTGATCCCAGGGAAAATGCCGGGCGTCGAGCCATGTCGTCCTCCTGCTGTTCGGGACAGCTGTCAAAGCGCAACAAAAGAGGATGCAGCAATGGAGATTGGCTTCTATTTTAAGCAAAAGAAATCGCCATTTGTCAAGAACAAGTTGGCGCAATCACCCATCCGATTTGCAGAATTCTGCCATTCAGACCGCGTCGAGGCAGGCGGAGGAATTGTCGGCGCAATGGACTGCTTGCGCCACATGCCGGCCAATGGGTCGTCGTGTCGCGCAGTTATTTCATACTAAAAGAGTGCCGTTAAGCCGACGTAGGAACCAGGCCGCACTGTGGTCTTCACAAGAGGGATACGACAGGGCAATACGGCATTTTGCGGATGAAGCCTCGTCTGCAAAAGTCAATCGTCATTGCAATTGTCCGGACATTGCATGCGGAAAATAACCGGCTGGCGTTTTCCTGTGACCCGCCCCAACCTCCAGACCGTGTGCCCAAAGCGGTCAGGAGGGCGTCCGATACGCGAAGAGATGACCGCAAAGCGGCCGCAGTCAGGAACCGCGCCGTTTTCGCCGGGCCGGACAACCGGGGCCGGGGTATTTGACCTGCCCGAATTCTGGGCCTATGCATTTCAGACTGTCTCTTCGGACCTCTTTCCTGGCTGGAGGTTTTCTTGAAGCTGGCCGTGGCTGGAAAAGGCGGGGTGGGCAAGACGACGCTTGCCGCCTGGATAGGCGATTACCTGGCCCGATGCGGCCGGGAAACCTGGCTCGTGGACGCCGACACGGCCCTTTCCCTTGGTTCGGCCCTCGGCCTTGCGCCGCAAAGCATCCCCCCGCCCCTTGTCCAGGACGAAACCCTTATCCGCGAACGCGTGGGCAACGGGTTCATCAATTTAAGCCCCGAGGTGTCCGATCTGCCGGAACGCCTGCGGGTGCGCCTTGGCAACCTGAGCCTGCTCGTCATGGGCTCGGTGGCGGGAGCCGGCGGCGGATGCGCCTGCGAAGCCAATGCCCTGCTCAAGGCGCTTTTGGCCCATCTGCTGCTGGAGAGGACCCAATGCCTCATCGTCGATCTTGAAGCCGGGGTCGAACACCTGGGCCGGGGCACCGTGGCCGCCGTCGACGGGCTGATTGTCGTGGCCGAGCCGAGTTGGCGAAGCCTCGCCGTCGCCGCCCAGATCGCCGGTCTGGCGGCCGAGCTGGGTCTGGTCCGCCAGGCCCTGGTCCTCAACCGCGCCCCGGAGGGGACGACGCTGCCGGACATCCCCGGACTTCCTGCCCTGGCCGCGTCTTTCCCGCTGCTTTCGAGCTTGTCCGAGCGCCAACTCGCTTCACCTTCCGTGCTCCATCTCTCCCAGCGCGACCGCGTCGACCAGGGCTGTCGCGCCATCCTGAACGCTCTGACCGACCAGGCGGCAGCCGATGCGGGATGCACGCCGGAACTTCAACCGCCGAGGTAGCTCATGCGCCACGTTGTCGTCGGTCTGCACGCGGCCGGTCGCAGCGCCTGCCAGTGCCTTCGCAAGGCCAGCCCCTGCGCCGAAATTATCGGCGTGGACCCCTCTCCCCTGCCCGTCTATTCCCGCCCGCTGATCAGCTACGTCCTGGCCGGCGAGATGCGCCAGGACGGCATGGGCGTGGCGGACGACGGCTTCTGGGATCGCCTGGGCGTCTCGGTCGTGGCCGACAAGGCCGTCGGCCTCGACGCCGCCCGAGGCCGTCTCCTTCTGGCCTCGGGCCAGGAGCTGGCCTACGACCGCCTGCTGCTGGCCTGCGGCGCGCGGCCCCGACCGGTTGCGGCCGCCGGCAACGCGGCCGGCGAAGTCTGTTTTTTCCGGGGCCGGCGCGATCTGGACAACGTCCTGGCCCGGGTGCGCCCGGGCGGGACGGCCGCAGTCCTTGGCGGCGGCCTGGTGGGCTTCAAGCTCACCATGGGGTTGCTCAAACGCGGCATGCAGGTGGCCCTGATCGTGACCTCGCCCCGCCCGTTGTCGCTCAACGTCGACGCCCATGTGGGCCAGTGGGTGGGGGAGCGTCTCAAGAACACGCCGGGCGTCACACTCTTGACCAGCACCTCGGTGACCTCCATCGACACCGGGACGGCCAAGCCCCTTCGGCTCGCCCTGGACTCGGGCGCGACCCTTAACGTGGATCTGGTCGCGGCCGGCAAGGGGGTGCTCCCCAATACGGGCTGGCTGGCCGGCAGCGGCCTGGAGTGCGATTACGGCGTGCTCGCGGACGCCTCCCTCAGGTCGTCCGACGAGCGGGTGTATGTGGCCGGCGATCTGGCCCAGGCCCCGGACATCGTGCACGGGGATCGACGCACCAACGCCATCTGGCCGGTTGCGGTGGAACAGGGGCGGGTGGCCGCGCGCAACATGGCCGGCCTGAAGGCAGGCTACGCCGGGAGCCTGGCCATGAACGCCATCCCGGTTTTCGGCTCGCGCATGATCTCGGTCGGGCTGGTCAACCCCTCCCTGACCCGGGGCTGCGACTTCGTGGATGTCGGCACGCCGCGCGGCTCCTATCTCCGGCTGGTCTTTCGCGAGGAGCGGCTGGTCGGCGCGGTGGGCCTGGACGCTCCCCCCCGGCTGGGGGAACTGGCCTTTGCCGTCAAACGCGGGCTGCGCCGCCGGGACATCCCGGCCGGCTGGCTGTCCAACGTCCGAAACGCCGCGCCGTTGGCCGCGCCGGGCGGCGCGCTGGCCGGAAACGCTCGTTACGGCTGAGTTGCGGCCGCCGCCCCGGCGGTCTGTCCGATCCGCAAGGAGGAACTATGCTCAAAAAAACCGTCATTGTCCGGCCCGAACTGTGCGTAGGCTGCATGCAGTGCATGATCCGCTGCGCCGAGGCCCATTCCCAGTCCAAATCCCTGGCCTCGGCCATCGGCGAGGAGATCCTGGCCAAGCCGCGCATCCATCTTGGCGTGGGGCCGGAAAACAAACCCTTCCCCAACAAGTGCCGCCACTGCGAACCGGCTCCCTGCCAGGAAGCCTGCATGCCCTGGGCGATTCGCGACGATATCGCCGAGGGTCTCAAAATCGTGGACCCGACGCGGTGCATCGGGTGCGGCATGTGCGCCATGGCCTGCCCCTACTACGTCATTCGTTTTTTCCAGGACGCGGGCGCGCCGGAACGGCCGAGCGTGGCCGTCAAATGCGACGGCTGCCATGAGCGCGTGGCGGCAGGGGCGATCCCGGCCTGCGTTGCTGCCTGCAAGACAGGGGCGCTCACGTTTGACGAGGTGAACCTGTATCTCAAGCAAGGCACGAACCGACTGGCCAACGCCGTGTACGGCGTCAAGGCCTGATCCTGCCGGAGGAACTCATGGGCAAGAAAGATCTGAGCGAATACTCCATCTGCAAGGACGCCCAGGCCATGATCGCCAAGGCCCGGGAGGACGGCGTCGAGACGGTCTGGGACCGCCTGCGGGAACAGGAACCCCACTGCGGCTTCTGCGAACTCGGCCTGTCGTGCCGCAACTGCATCATGGGTCCCTGTCGCATCGATCCCTTTGGCAACGGCCCTTCGCGCGGGGTCTGCGGCGCCGACGCCGACGTGGTGGTGGCGCGCAACTTCGGGCGCATGGTGGCCGCCGGCGCGGCGGCCCATTCGGATCACGGCCGCGACCTCATCGAGACGCTTTTGGCCGTGGGCGAGGGAACAACCACCGACTACGGCATCCGCGACGAGGCCAAGCTGCGCCGCATCGCCGAGGAGGTCGGCCTGACCACGGCCGGCAAGGACGCCAAAGCGGTGGCCGTGGAACTGGCCGAGCAGTTTTTTGGCGACTTCGGCTGCCGGCGCGGTTCGATTTCCTTTATCGGCCGGGTTCCGGCCAAACGGCGCGCGCTCTGGGAAAAGGTGGGCATCACCCCGCGCGGCGTCGACCGGGACGTGGTCGAGATGCTGCACCGCACCCACATGGGCGTGGACAACGACGCAACGAACCTGTGCCTGCACGCCGCCCGGCTCTCCCTGGCCGACGGCTGGGCCGGGTCCATGATCGCCACCGAGGTTTCGGACATCCTGTTCGGGACGCCGACGCCCCGGATGTCCAAAGTCAATCTCGGGGTCCTCAAGGCCGACCAGGTCAACATCCTGGTCCACGGCCACAGCCCCATCGTGTCCGAAATGATCCTGGCCGCCGTCCATGATCCCGCCCTGCTGGCCAAGGCCAAGGCGGCCGGCGCTTCGGGCCTCAATCTGGCCGGGCTGTGCTGCACCGGCAACGAGCTGCTCATGCGCCAGGGCATCCCCATGGCCGGCAACCACCTCATGACCGAGCTGGCCCTGGTCACCGGGGCCGTGGAAGTGGTGGTGGTCGACTACCAGTGCATCATGCCGAGCCTTGTGACCGTGGCCGGCTGCTACCACAGCCGCATCGTCACCACCTCGCCCAAGGCCAAGTTCACCGGGGCGACCCATATCGAGTTTACCGTGCACAACGCCCGGCAAAAAGCCGTGGAAGTGGTGGAACTGGCCATCGAACGCTTCAAGGTCCGCGACCCCGGCCGGGTGGAAATCCCGGTCGAACCCGTGGAAGTCATGACCGGCTTTTCCAACGAAGCCGTGCTCACGGCCCTGGGCGGCACGGCCGGGCCGCTGATCGAGGCCATCAAGGCCGGCAAGATCCGCGGGGCCGTCGGCATCGTCGGCTGCAACAACCCGAAAGTGAAGCAGGACTATCAGAATTCCAATCTCATCCGGGAGTGCATCAAGCGCGACCTGCTGGTCCTGGTCACCGGCTGCGTCACCGTGTCCGCCGGCAAGCAGGGGCTTTTACTGCCGGCCGCCGCCGATCTGGCCGGTCCGGGCCTGTCCGAAGTCTGCAAGGCCCTGGGCATCCCCCCGGTCCTGCATGTGGGCAGTTGCGTGGACAACTCCAGGATCATGCAGTTGTGCGGCATGCTGGCCACGGCCCTTGGCGTGGACATCTCGGATCTGCCGGTGGCTGCGGCCGCGCCGGAGTGGTATTCGGAAAAAGCCGCCACCATCGGCCTCTACGCGGTGGCCAGCGGCATCTTCACCGTACTCGGACTGGCCCCGCCCATTCTCGGCAGCAAAGCCGTCACCGATCTGGCCGTTTCGGGGCTGGAGGGCGTTGTGGGGGCGAGCTTTGCCGTGGAGGGCGACCCGGTCAAGGCAGCCGAACTCATTGACGCCCGCATTCGGGCCAAACGCACAGCCCTGGGGCTTACTCCCTAAACCCAGGCCTTCCCCCCGCCCGTGCGGCGCTCTCCGGCGTCGCGGGCGGCATCGGCCGGTCGGCCGGCGATGCCGCTTCCCACCCTGCCCCTGCCGCTTTGGGCGACAGGGGCAGGGGCATCGGCCCGCGCCGCCCGGCGCGGCGGCACAACCGCTCCAGGCCGCCCTTGCCTGGAACAGGGCTCAAATCATCCGAAGCCCTCGCATGAGACGTATTCTGGACGAACATGTCTCCCGGGGTCTTCGCCTCGCATCGGCGCTTCCGCTTGCTTGGAGGCTCGCCGGCCAAGCGATGCCAGTTGCTGTCAACGCTCCTGGCGCTTTCGTGACCTAGTCCCGGATGACGCCAATGCGCAGGACCTTGCCGTCGGGCAAGGCCCAGACCTTGCCGTCGGAACCGACCATCACGCCCTGCTTGTTGACAAAGATATCGTCCAGGCGCTGGGCCAGAATGTTCTGCTTGATCGCCTCGGTGATGATCCGGTCGTAGTGGCGCAGGAAAGCAGCCTTGTCCTCGACCTCCAGGTCCTGGCCGCCGGCCGAAACCATGAGGGGGTAGGACACAAGCCCGGCCACGGCGTTCCTGTCGTCGGCCGCCAAGGCCTTTTGCAGGCTGGCGACAAATTTCGGCACCTGGGAGGCGTCCTTGATGCCGATGAACGCATAGTCCGCCTTGGCCTGGCAATCTGCGGGCACGGCCGTCAGGCCGGCCGCCAGAAACAGGCCCAGGGCCAGGCATCGCAGCCAGATCGCCCGCAACGCCGGTCTCCGGTCCTGCTGCATGTTCCGCTTCGCCATATTTTCTCCCCTCCTCCGGGTTTCCTGTCGCCTGCCCGGCCGGGCTTCGGGAACGCGGCCGGGCCGGAGCTCTCCGGCCGTTGCTACCGGCCCTGATGGATGAGCCGCCTGTTTTGATCGCCCAGTTGCAACCGGCCCTCTACGCGTGGACCAGGGCCGGTTGCCTGCAACGGGCTACTGCACGTCCTGGCACATGGCCTTGATGAGTTCCACGCGCATGTCCTTGTCCTGGGGATGGCCGTTGAACTCCAGGGCGTTCATGTTGAACTTTCCCTGTTTCGGGTCGATGGTAAACTGCAACAGGGCTTTGACATTCTGCCCCTTAAAGGACATTGCGCCCCGGACGTTGACGATGTAGTCGCCTTCGTCGGACCAGCCGGAATCCCACTTGGCGTCGGGAAAATAATTGTCGACAAGTCTCCAGACGTAATATTTCGGGCAGGCTTTGAAGCTTTGGTTGCGAAGCCATTTGATCTCGTCGGAATAGGCAAAACAGGTGGCAGTGCTGGCGACAAAGAGCAGGACAGCGGCAACGAATGATCTAAACAGCATGAGACTCTCCTTTGCAATACGGTTGTATCGGGTCATGCCAACGCCACGGGGGGGATGCCGCCTCCCGGGGCGTCGGCGAAGCCGGCCTTGGGGCTATTGTGTTTCCTTCACGGCGTACTGGAGCAGGACCCAACGGGCCTGGGGGGCGGCCGTGCGCCGAAGAACGCCGGTGAATGTTCCCCAGACGCGGACGTCGGCCCCCGAGCGCTTCCACTGCGCCCGGGTTGCGTAGGGATCGATGGTCTCTCCGGCTCCGGTATAATAGATGGTCCCGGCGGCCAGAAACGTGCCGTCGTCACGCTGGCGCAGGCTGTCCGCCTGGGCGAACACGAAGGCCTCGCCGCTGCCCAGGGATTCGACGTATTGGGCTTTGCGGTGTTTTTTTATGGTCCGGTCGAAGAAGGTCCGGGTGATGGTGTCGATAACCTGCGGCGGTATGACAATGCCGTTGCCGCTGTTGATCCTTTTGAGCGCGGGGTCGGGGTGCATGATGCAATGCCATATGGCGAAAGAGAGCAGGTCCTTTTCGGTGAGCGTGCCCTGATCGAAGCTTTTCATGTTCGCTGCGGCAAAGGGGCTGAAGAAATCGCTGAGTTCTTTGCGGGTTTCCGGCGACAAGGGAGCGTTGGCCTGGGCCTGGCCCGGGAGCAGAACGGCAAACAACAACAGCAGCGCGAACAGTCGTTTCATGACAACATCCAACGGTGTATGGCCCCATGTCCGCGATCTGCGGCAGGAACGCCGGCCCAAGCCGGCAACCGCGAGTCATCTACGGGGCGTCGGGTGTTTTGTCTGTCCGGGATTTCCCGGACAGGGGCGCTTGCGCTGCCTGGACCGGGGCTGGAACCGGCGATTGCCCGGGGCGTTGCGGTATGCGTTCGTTCGGGCGAAGCGGCTTCATTGGCGGTTCGGGACGAGGGGCGGGCGAGGATGGAGCGTTAGGGTCTGCGTTGGTTCGGGCGAAGGGGCTTCACTCGCGATTTGGGACGAGGAGCGGGTGGACGGGGCGGCACAGGGCCGTGCCTGGGAAAAGCGGCGTGTCTGCCGGGCAACACTGGCCGGGGCAGCCGGCGGCAAAGCGGATCAGTCCGGCTTGTATTGGCGGATGGCGTACTTGCGAAGGGCCTTCATGCCGTCGAGGCGCAGCTTGACCAGGATTCTCGCGTGGTAGCTTTCCACGGTGCGCACGCTGACCCCGAGGGCAGCGGCGATCTCGGTGTTGCCTTCGCCCTGGGACAGGCGTTTCAGTATCTGGCGCTCGCGTTCGCTCAGCGCCCCGGTCTGGCCAGCGGCCGGCTCCAGGGCCGGGGAGGACTCCAGGGCGGCCTCGACGCGGGGACTTAGGTAGCGCTGCCCGGCCAGGACGCAGCGCACGCCGTCCACCAGCACGGCCGAGGTCTCGCGCTTGGCGACATACCCGCGCGCCCCTCTGGCCAAGGCCAGACGCACGGTCTCGGCGTCTTCGTGCATGGAATAGACAAGGACGGGAATGTCCCGGGCGTCCAGCTCGGCGATGAGATCCAGGCCGTTTTCGCCGCACAAGGTCAGGTCCACCAGGGCGATGTCGGCCCGGCTGGCGTCGATGCCGGCCAGCAGCGTGGCCCGGTTTTCAGCCTCGCCGCAGACCACGAACCCTTCCTGGAGCAGGCGCAGGGTAAGCCCTTCGCGCACGGCCGGATGGTCGTCGGCCAAAAAAATCCGCACGCCGTTTTCCGGATTCGCGGTCATTTCGGCCTCCGGGATTCGGGAAGGCCGACCCCGCCCGCCAGGTCCGGGCAGGGAGCCGTGCAGACCACTTCCGTGCCGCCGCCAGGGGCGTCTTGAATGTGCAGTTCCCCGCCGATCAGACGCGCCCGGTGGGCCATGAGGCCCAGTCCGAGACCGCCGGCCGAGGCTTTGGCCCCGCAGCGGCCGCAACCGTCGTCGCGCACGGCCAAAACCGTCCCTTGGCCGGCGGGGCAGGCCAGGGAAACCACGATGCGCCCGGCCCGGGCGTGTTTGAGGGCATTGGCCACGGCCTCCTGGGCGATGCGGTACAGCTGGGCCAGATGGGAACGGCGGCAGGCCTGACAATACAGCTCCCGATGAAACTCGATGGGGACGGCGCTTGATTCGGCCTGTCTGCGGATCATTTCCCGAAAGGACGGTCCGACGCCGACGCCGTCGTGTTCCAGGGGCCACAGCCCCCGGGACAGGTCATAGGCCTGATCGACCAGGGTATCGAGCAGACCGGACAGACGGCCCAGGGCCTCGCCGTCCGCGCCGGCTGCGCTGCCCCCAGGCGACAGGGCGTCGCAGCGCAGCCGGGCGGCGGTCAGGCCCTGGCACAGGCCGTCGTGGAGTTCCAGGCTGATACGCCGCCGCTCCTCTTCGCTAACGGTCACAATCCGTTGCTCAAGCCGCGTCCTTTCGGCCATCTCCGTTTCCAGACGCAGATTTTTGTCCACAAGATCGGTCGCCAGTTTTTCTTCCGAGGCAAAGGCCTGGGAGTACCGGTGCGACAGGGCAAAGGCCTGGCTCAGGCTGAAGACCAGCATGCCCACCGGCAACAGCGGCGTAGACGGCAGGCGGTGCATGTCGACCAGCATGTCGTTGAGTCCGATAAGGCCCAGCACGCAAAATCCGGCCAGGAGAAAGCCTGCTTCGTCCCGTTTCCGACGCCAGGCCCGGTACAGACAGCGTACGCAAGAGACGATAAGCAGGCTGGAAGCGAGATAGTGCCAGGGAAGAACAGCGTTGAGCGTCAAGCCCGAGGCGCACAGGGCCACGCCGACGAACACGATACACAGCAGGTTGCAAAACCATTGCAGCTGTCTGGAGAATTCCAAGGGATACAGGGACCGGAAAAAAGCGTAGCCAACTGGAATTGTTATAAAAAAACAGGACAAGGCCAGCGGGTCCAGGAACCGGGCGGTCAGGTTGGGGAAAAAAAGGCGCAGCGCCCAGCCGCTGCTGTCCGAGGCGGCATAGTTTCCCATCCAGCCAAAGCAGTACAGGGAGAAATACAGGGGGGCGCTATTGGCCGGGCGAAACCAGTACAACACGGCATGGTACAAGCCCATGAGGCAAAATGCGCCGATAAAGAACATGGCCGTGGCCATGTCCCGGTCGGCCCAGGCCGCCAGCGTCGACTGGGAGCCGAGCCAGACCGGGGCGACCACCCCGCCGTCGCGGGCGTGGTGGTTGGACACCTGCAAAAGGATGTCCACGGGACGCCCGGCGCCGGCAAAGGGAACAATCTGCTTGGCCGGCGCGGGAATTTCAGTGGCGCTGTCCGTCCCGACCGTGCCGCTGCCGGCCGTTGGCACGCCGTCAATCCACAGGCGATAGGCGGCATTGAGGCTGAAAAGGGCCAGGGCCGGCCGGGACAGGCCCGGGGCCGGTTCCAGGCGCAGGCGCAGGGTGGCGAACCCGGTGTCGGCCCCCATGGCTTCATTGTCGGACCGGCTCCGGTTCCAGGGCTGCGGCACGACGTAGAGGCCGGCCTCGCTGCGGGGCGCGCCGGCCTGGAAATCTTTCGGGGTGAGCAGTTGGCGCGGGTAGTATTCCCATTCGCCGTCCAGGCGCAACGGGCCGTGGACCGCCATGTCCCAACCGGCGAGGTTGACGACTCCTTTTTTGGCCCGGGGCGCGGACGGCGGCGTTTCGGCCTGGCCCGGGCTGCAGCAGGCCATGAGCAGAACGATCGCCAGCACAAGACACGCCGCCGGAGCCGTCCAGGCACGTCTCCCCGGACGGGAGCGCGGTGGAGCGGCTGGAGACGCCAGCGGTTCTTGTCTTCGGAGCCGGTTCTGGCTGGAGCGAGACTCGGACAGGGTTGCGGCCCTGCCTCGCGTCGGCGTCTGCTCTGCAAACGCGCCGCCAGACCGGGGGGACGCCCTTGGCGCGCACGGCCGGTTGGCCCAGGCAATGAGCTTGGCCCCGTCAGAGGCCAGGGCGCGACACGGCCGGGCCCTTGGGAGCGCCCGGCCGTGTCGAAACATCGTAGCACCGCAGGCGAAAAAGAAAAAAACGTGAAACATCCAGTCAAAAAATACCTTCGCGCAGGAGCCAGGGCAATCATTTTCTTGGCGATAACGGCCGTGGCGGCCTGGTACGGACTGGTTTTTCTGCTGGTTCACCGGGCGGATTGACCAACCCGGACGACATGGCGGCTGATCCGGCCTGTCCGGGAATCCCCGTACAGACCTGGGGCGTCCCGTGCCGTATCATCCAGCAACAGGTGTCGACGGCATTCGTCCGGGCGTCACAGGCAATCCGGGCGGTTTTGCGGCCAGGGCGCTCCACGTGCCGGGCGCGTCCCGGCGGCACTCCGGTCAAAGCGAAACATTCAGCCGGACAAGGACAGATTCATGCGTACCAGCAGCGTGCTTCCCGGGGTGCTCTTGCTTCTCTTGGTCATCGCAGCCTCGGCGGCCGGCGGCGAGTCCGGCTTTCCCTTGTCGGTGGGCGGCCAGAGCCTGACCCTGGATCGGGATTCACGGCGAAGCGACGTCGCGGCGGCCCTGCGCCGGGTTTGGCCGCAGGAGCAACCGTCGGTGCTGACTCCAACACGGATCCAGTATGACGTCATTGCCGTGCCGGGCCAGGGGCCGGTGAGCCTGGCCTTTGATTTTGACGCGAAGGGGTTGTTCACGGGCGCGATCATCGACGCCATGGCCAAGGAGCAAAATCCCGTGGCCGCGCAACTCGCGGCCTGGCTGACCGCCAAGGCGGGCACAGGCCTGCGGAGCAAGGGCGACAGGCTCTGGACCCACGGCGGATTTCGCTTCCGGCTGACTGAAGTGAAAACGGCCGGGGAAGAGTCCGCCTACCGCATGTGCATCGACCGCCAAACCCGGTAGTGTCGCCTTCGCAAGAACATTGCTGTTTTACGAATAAAAATTGGAAATACGGTCTGTTGTGGCGCCAAAATACAACAGTCCTTCCCCAACGCGGCACTCGGGGCGCTGGGGCGTCGCCGGCCCTGGCGCGGCGCGCGGCCGGGATTTTGGCCACAACGGCGCTTGCACCTGGACGCGGCAACGCGGTCCGGGATGCAAGACGCCTCAACGAACAGACAGGAGTAGGAACATGGGCAAAGGGTATCTGGCGGCCGGTCTGGCTGCGGTCGCGATCAGTCTGGCTCTGTCCGGGGAATGCGAGGCCAAGGGCGTTGCGGGTCGGTATGCCTACGTCGAACCGGGCTACGAAGGAACCATGACCATTTCGCAGATGGGACCGGGCTTTGTATTCAAGTTCAAGACCAAGAGCAAAAGCAACGGGCAGATGTGCGACTTCGAAACCTACGAGACCCCCATCGACCAGGGCGGCGGCCGCGTGAACGACGATCTGCCGGCCAAAGGCGGCACCGAGGATGACGGCATCAAGTTCGCCATTTCCTTTAAAGGCGACACCGCTGTGGTGGACATGGAATCCAAGGGCGGCGAATGCGGCATGTCGGGCTATTTTGGCGGCAGTTACCGTAAAACGAAATAGACGGACGGCATTTATGGCCCAGGAGACGCCGCCATGACGATTCGGCACGCATTGGGGAAAATAGCGGCAAACACGACCAGGGCAAGTCTGCCGCCGACGGCCCTGGCCTTGGCGCTGGCGGTGTCCATGGCGGCAGGCAGCCCGGAAGCCTGGGCCGGAAGTCAAACGACTGATCCGAAAGCGGCGTCGGCGATCGAGGCGGTGTGTGCCCGGACGGACGTGTACGACTGCTACGCCAACCACACGTACGGCTACGTGCTGGCTTGGCCCAGAAAACTCCTCAAGGCCCTTGGCGAATCGGACGCCGGCGACGGCCAGTTGTTCGTCGCGCCGGACGACAAGGCCCGGCTGACCTGCTGGGCCGGGTATACGAATGTTCAGGGAAAGAAACTGTCCGCCGTCTACGATCAGGCGCTACGGGAGTCCGGGCAGGAGATCAGTTACAAGCATCAGGGCAAGAACTTCTTTGTCTTGTCCGGCACAAGAGACGGGAAGATCTTCTACCGCAAGACGATCCTGGAGCATGGGGTTCAGGCCAGCTTTGAGCTGACTTACGATCCGTCCCTGATAGAGACGCTGACGCCCGTCCTCGCCGATTTGGCTCGTTCATTTCGCATCGACCCGGCATTCGCATGGCACAGGTAAGGCCAACGCCTATCTCGCCGACGTGACGTTACGGAAGGCCAGAGCAAGCCAAGCCGAAAAGGTGACGGCATGGGCCAATGCGGATGGGAAAAGGGGATCGAGTTCAAAACAAAAGAGGCAGTCGGAGTCTAGCCGGCTGCCTCTCTCTCCACCCACGCTATCCAGTGGGCGATTCGAAGACTGGGAGTTCACAACTCCCTGATTTGCTTGGCGTTCCCAAGGGGATTTGAACCCCTGTTCCCGGCGTCGAAGGGCAGAGCAGACGCAAATACTTTTCCAAACATCCTAATATAATACTTTTACTTTTCCCGTTCATGAGGCTCAAGAAACGCACCACGCTCATGGCGTGATGTGGACAATAGCGTGGACCACTAGAGGCAAACAAGGGAGGAACAGGGCTACGGATGATTTTGAAACTTGTCCTGCACATGTTCGCTGCCGCCATGGCAGGGCCTGCAATCCATAAGGCCCTTCGCGTTATCCGCCTGCTTGTCCTTGCCATGGCATTCGCCGCAATAGGCCACGGCCTCGGATTTCCCCGTCGGCTTGAACGTGCCATCGATCTTGGCATTTAAAATGGCGATACCCTGCGTCACCACATCAGCGGTGACGCGGGCGCATCGTTCATTGCGGTCCTTGGAGCTTTGGGCTCGCTTGGAGGAGGTGCACCAGCGGCTTGCGGAAATATGACACAGGACCGAGTCGGACAGGCTGGTGGGCAAAGGACCTTTCACGCCCTGGGCCGCATCGCCCGGATCGTACATGGGGAAGGAAGTTTTTTCATACCAGCGGAACAAATCGGAAACCATGGGGTTTCGCTCATTACGGCCCCAGAACAGAGAATAGGAACTGGCCACGCCCAAAAGCGCCCCGCAGATGGTTCCAAAATCGGAAATACCACTCTTGCCAACTTCCATCATGGTAAAAGGAAACTGGTTGTAGGGCGCGCCAAACGTTTCGCCCATGGTGCCGATGATGGCATAAAAGGCCCCATAACAGCAGCCGTAGTCATTAAACCAATAACCATCGTAGGCCACCTTGGCGCAGGCGACCGGATCAAGCTTGTGTGGCGTCCAACCAAACGGAGCGCTCTTCTGATCAAACGTCGCGGCCGCCGCCGGCCAAGCCGTCGCGGCAAGTGCGCCACCAACAACCAGTCCACCCAATGTGCCAAGCATCGCTCGTCTGTTCAAAACCATACAGTACTCCTTATATATCCCGTTTGCTCCCGCCACTTGAGCCGGAAGGATTGAACAAGGATGTGGCACCCTTCACTTCGACTCCAGCCGTGTGTGCAGCGCCTGAGTCTGCCTGACCATCTCGCTTCGGCCTGTTCGGCCAGGGCCAGGGCCTCGGCCGATTCAGACAAGATGTCGCCCAAGTTCAGCCGTGCCTGCTGTAAAGGTCTGTCACGCCAACACCATGCATTGCCTAGCTCAGGACGCACCAACAAATCCGCCTCATCTCGGCGCATTCTTGCTATAATGAGACGTTCGATGCCTAAAAAAGGAACGATTGCGTCCGTAAACTGCTGTGCTTCGACGCCAAACATACCCGATAAGCCCTTACGCAAGTTAAGTGCCAACATCCGACCTTTCGCAAAACGCAGGAGTATCGTGCTCTTTTTCTAACGAAACAGCGGAGACCGCCAACTTGAGTTAGCGGTGGAGCAACCGAAAGTAGCATTAGCGGCCGTGTGGGAGGGGTTGCCCTGAATGGGAAAGCCATGGTGGCCTGCATGAGCCGGCGAATCTACGTCGCCCTCTACTCTGATGCCGGCCGACACCCAGAGCGCAGTCGAAGGCCTGGGAGACGCATCCTTGCGGCTTATCGCCCATGAGCCATTGGCCAGCCTTAAGGGCAGCATCACCGTCGATTGGGCACATCGGGAGCCTGGGGCTTGAACAGACCCGGGAAGCCTTGGAAGGGGTCATGGGCCAACGCGGACGGGGAAAGGCGATCGAGTTCAAAACAAAAGAGGCAGTCGGGGTCTGACCGGCTGCCTCTATAGGCAGCGGCTTACGCTGGCAAATAATGGGGGGCTTTATGCCCCCCGTTGTATCACAAGAAGCCGGTCGATCTGACCAACTGCCAGGGGAGGATGCTTACTTCGTGCGGAACTCGCGGTCTACTCCGTGCGCGCTGCCAGATGCATGAGAAGGTCTTGGGCGAGTGAAGACAAATCATCCTTTGAACGATAGCAGACCGAGAGGTGGCGCGTCGCCCAAGGGTCAAGCAAGCTGACCAATGATAATGGCAGTGAACCGCGGCACCTGCGAGCGGCTCTTTGCGGAACGATGCCAAGGCCTACGCCCTGCGCAACCATGCCGCAAATGGCTTCGAAGGTGCGCACTCGGGCACGGAAGATCAGCTTCTTGCCCAGGCGGGCGGCATGTCCGTCGATGTGCTCCTGCAAAGCTCCCCGGGCAAGCCCCACGAACTGCTCGTGCAGGATCTCCTTGAAAAGAATTTTCTTTTTTGCGGCAAGGGCATGGCCTCGCGGAACCGCGACCACCAGCCTGTCGACGGCGAAGGGCTGGAGTTCCAACCCCGCCGTGTCGACGGCATCGGCGATGATACCGACTTCGGCCAACCCGGCGGACACGGCTTTGACACTATCGGCGCTCTGCCGTTCCTTCAGGTCAACATCAATGTGCGGGTGCGCGGCAAGCCAGGCTCCAAGGCGGTCGGGCAGAAATTCCGTCATTGCGGCCGTGTTCGCCAGCAGACGTATAGTGGCACGCAGGCCCTTTGCGATGTCACCGAGCTCAGCATGCATCTCTTCGAGTTGACGAAGGACAATCCGTGCATGGTGAGCCAACGCATCGCCAGCCTCTGTCGGGACGGTCCCCCTTCGTCCGCGCTCAAGCAGCTTCACCCCTCCGGCTTCTTCCATGTCCCGCAGCCGCTCGCTGGCGGCAGCCAGTGACAGATTGGCCCCTGCAGCCCCATGGGTGATGCTCCCGGCCTCGATGACCGCGAGAAACAGCCGAAGATCGGTGAGATCGTAGCGCATACAAGGATGATACGACACAGCGAGCCTTCGGTCCAGCCGAAGTCACGCTACGAGAATTCCGCATTGTGCCTCGCGGGGCGATAACGCATTGTGAGGCCATGCTCAGCACAACGACATGTATGATTATAGAGGTTGGGGCCACATTCTTTGTCGCCGGCATCGTAAAGGGAGTCACCGGAATGGGGCTGCCTACAGTGGCCATGGGTGTACTCGGAACGCTGCTCTCTCCAGTCACGGCGGCGGCTCTTCTTGTTGTTCCATCGCTCGTCACAAATATCTGGCAGCTTTTGGCTGGACCTAACTTCGCGGCTTTGGCCAGGCGACTTTGGCCCATGATGCTCGCCATCGTCGCCGGTACTGTTTCAGGCACCGCCCTCTTGGCGAGCGGTGACACGCGGCTGACAACCTGTGCGCTCGGAGCGGCTTTGGTCCTCTACGCCGGCTATACCCTTCTTGCCCGTCAAATCCTGGTTCCGGCGCGACACGAAACGTGGCTTTCGCTTCTTATCGGCGTTTCGACCGGGACGGTGACTGGAGGAACGGGAGTCTTCGTCATTCCTGCCGTGCCTTATCTTCAAGCTTTAGGTCTTCAGAAGGACGACTTGGTCCAGGCATTGGGATTGTCGTTCACCGTCTCCACCCTAGCGCTCGCGGCTGGACTGCTTCTGCGCGATGCCTTCCATTACAACAGTCTCTTTTTGTCGACACTGGCAATACTCCCTGCCCTGGCTGGAATGTGGATAGGGCAGGCCATCCGCAAGAACGTGCGCCCAGCGACTTTCCGGCGGTGGTTCCTGATTGGGCTTCTTCTTCTCGGCGCTGAAATGTTCGTAAAGTCGCTTCACTGACCGGCAGCATCTGATGGACCGGCGGTGCAAGAAGGCCGGCGTCCGTGCGTTCAGGTTCCACGCCATCCGCTACCTCACCGCGAACATCATGTACCGCGCGGGGCCGCCAGTGTCCGTTATCCAGGCCATGCTCCGGCAGAAGTCCCCACAGACCACCACCCGGCACCTCCAGAGCCTCGGCCTCAAGCAGACCCAGGAGGCAATGGAAGCCGTTATGGGCAACCGTGGTCCCGGGAAGATCATTTCCACCAAGCCGGCCGCTGAAGCCCAAGGATGATCCGTTTCTTCAACCCATAACCGTAGAGGTCCATCATGCCTATGTCCTCGAAAGTTAAATGCGAAATCGAGCTGTTCAAGTCTCTGCTCGAGCAAACATCAGCGCGCAGCGACAACTTCGCCTACAACAAGAACGACGGCATCCTCATGTTCGGACGCGGCGTCAACGCGAGTCGCAACAAGGCCAATCGCACCTGGCTGGACAACGGGGGAAACAAACCGGAGGTGAAGGACATTGGATAGGCAGCGACTTACGCTGACAAACAATGGTGGGCTTTACGCCCCCCGTTGTAGCACAAGACGCCGGCCGATTTGAGGCAACAACAGAGGGGGATGTGGACGAGATGTGGACCAAAGAAAAAGCGGCTTACGCTTTTGACGTAAACCGCTGAATTTGCTTGGCGTCCCCAAGGGGATTTGAACCCCTGTTACCGGCGTGAAAGGCCGATGTCCTGGACCAGGCTAGACGATGGGGACGTTTTCAATTCTTGGCTGGGGGACTAGGATTCGAACCTAGGTTGGTGGAGTCAGAGTCCACAGTCCTGCCGCTAGACGATCCCCCAGCAACCAAGAGAGCGCAGACTATACTCTCACTCGGTACCTGTCAAGAAATTTCTCAAACTTTTTCAACCCGAACACTAGGCCTTGGCCAGACGACGGGTGCGCTTCTTGAGCTTGTTGATCTGACGACGCAGGATCTCTTTCTGCTTGCGCGAACCATCGCCAGCCACTTCCGTGCGCTTCGTGCGAAGCGAACGCATCTTCTGCTTCATCGACAGAATCTTCGTCTTGTACGGAGACGTCTTCACGCCGCCCTCGCCGCCCATGCCAAGCGCTTCCTTGATCTGCACCAGAAGCTCGTCCTTGCCCAGGCCCGAAGCGCCCGTCACCTGCGGAACCTGCTTGAGCACCAGCTCGCGCAGTTCCTTGGCCGTCATCTTGTCCAAGGGCTTCTTCAGGTCAAGTTGCATCCCGTCGCTCATATTCGCCTCCAAAAAAATTTATCCCACCATTGTGGTCTGCCTAGCCCGCCTTCGTGCGGCGTCCCCGGCGACGTGCGCCGGACGGACTTGGCCCGGAATCGAAATACGCTACATACTTGGCGTAACAGCGACCGACCGGCGAGTTCGGATCAAGCCTTCCCGCAAGCCCGCCAAGCCGGTCCGGCCGTGTCTGTGCGGGCGTGGAAAAACGCGGCGGAGTCGTCCGCAACGCATCCAAAGGAACCCGGCCTCCTAGCAGATCAAACCGCACTCTGTCAAAGGCTTCGTTCCCCAAAGCCGCATTGACCAGCGATAAAATTTCCGGGGCCGCGAAAAGCATCTCCTGGAGCGCCACCGGATCATCCGCCCCAAGATACAGATCCCGTCGCTTATGTCCCAGCGGACGCAGGAGTTCCGCCGTTTCCGGCCCGACAATCTCGGACCAGCGGCGGCACACCTCCACAAAATTGCGCCGGGCCGACGCTTCCTGGGCGGCCATGAACCGCTCCACGCTTTCCGACAGGCGACGCAACATTGTTTGTCCTTGTCCGGCCGCGGCCCGCCCGATCAGGCAGGCCGCGACCGGCGTGGATCGGGCTTAGATCTTGAGCGCCGTGCGCAGGTCGCCGGCGGCGTCGGTCACTTCCCAGGTGAACCCGGGCAGATCGCGGCCGAAATGGCCGTAGCATGAGGTCGGCTTGTAGATCGGGCGCTTGAGGTCCAGGCGCTTGGTGATGTAGTAGGGGCGCAGGTCAAAGACCTGGCGCACGGCCTTGGTCAGCATTTCGTCGGGAATGTCGCTCGAACCCATGGAGGTCACCAGCACCGACAGCGGCTCGGCCACGCCAATGCAATAGGCGATCTGGACTTCGCAACGCGAGCACGCGCCGCTGGCCACCATGTTCTTGGCCACATAGCGGGCCATGTACGCGCCGGAGCGGTCCACTTTGGAAGGGTCCTTGCCGGAGAACGCGCCGCCGCCATGGTTGCCCATGCCGCCGTAGGTGTCCTGGATGATCTTGCGGCCGGTCAGACCGCAGTCGCCCATGGGGCCGCCGATGACGAAACGGCCGGTGGTGTTGATGTAGATCTTGGTATTCTTGTCCACCATCGACTCGGGCAGGGTGTGGAAGATGACTTCCTTTTTCACCGCTTCGCACAGATCGTCGTGGGAGATCTCTTCGGCGTGCTGGCAGGCCACCACCACGTTGTCGATGCGCACGGGCTTGCCGTCCACATACTCGACCGCCACCTGGGTCTTGCCGTCGGGGCGCAGGAAGTCGAGCACGTTGGTCTTGCGCACCTCGGACAGACGGCGCGACAGCTTGTGCGCCCAGTAGATGGGGGCGGGCATGAGCGTCTCGGTCTCGTCGCAGGCAAAGCCGAACATCATGCCCTGGTCGCCGGCGCCCTGATCTTCGGGCTTCACCCGGGAAACGCCCTGAGCGATGTCCACGGACTGCTTGCCCACCGACGAAATGACGCCGCAGGTCTCCCAGTCAAACCCCATGGTCGAGCTGTTGTAACCGATCTCCTTGAGCGTCTCGCGGACGATGGACGGAAAGTCGGCATAGGCATTGGTGGTGATTTCGCCGGCGATAAAGGCCAGACCGGTGGTGACCAGGGTTTCGCAGGCCACATGCGCATCCGGATCCTGGGCTAAAATGGCATCCAGAATGCCGTCGGAAATCTGGTCGGCAACCTTGTCAGGATGCCCTTCGGTCACGGATTCCGAACTGAAAAGATACCGGCCCTTGGCGTTGATCATACAGGATATCCTCCTTGAGCCGGCCGCATGCCTGTGGCGGCGCGTAGCTCAATATACAAAATGTCTACATCTTCGGATTCAGAAATTTGCCCCACTACCCCGCCATCGCAAAAATTGCAAGATGGAGCGGCATGACGTTACCGTGACGCCGCCTGCACGTCCACATATCGGTTGTCGATAAGCCGGACCGCCGCAAATTTCACCGCTGCGGCGAAAAGCACCGGCCCGGCAATGGCGGCCACCGGCTCTATGGCGGCCGGATCGACGCACTCCAGATAATCCACAACGCCGGACGGCATATCCGTCGCATACCGCGCCCGGACCTCGGCCACGATACGTCCGGCGTCGCGCTCTCCGCTTTGGACCATAGCCTCGGCCAGAGCCAACCCCCGGCTGATGCCGACGGCCTCGGCCCGCTCGGCCGGGGTCAGCCGCACGTTGCGCGAGGACAGGGCCAGCCCGTCGGACTCGCGCACGATGGGCGCGCCAACGATCTCCACGCCAAAACCCAGGTCGGCGTTCATGCGCCGGATGATGGCCAGCTGCTGCCAGTCCTTCTGGCCAAAGACCGCCACGGTCGGGCGCACCAGCAAAAAGAGCTTGGCAACCACGGTGCACACACCCCGGAAATGGGTCGGCCGCGAGGCCCCGCACAAATGCCGGGCCAGGCTCGGCGCCTCCACCCAGGTGGCGGCCTCGGGTGCGTACATGGCCTCCGCTTGGGGCGTAAACAGCACGTCGACCCCGACGCGCTTGGCCAGGGCGGCGTCACGCTCCGGATCGCGCGGATAGGCTTCAAGGTCTTCGCCCGGTCCGAACTGGGTGGGGTTGACGAACACGCTGGCCACAACCACTTCGGCCCGCTTCCGGGCCAGGGCCATGAGGCTCTCGTGGCCGGCGTGCAGATACCCCATGGTGGGCACGAACCCCACCGTGCGGCCAGCCCGCGTCCACTCCCTGGCGCGTTCGCCCAGGGCCGACGGTTCCGTGATGATGTCCAAAAAAGCCTCCTTTGGGTTCCGGCGTCATCTAATACCGCCCTGCCGGACTGTAAAGCCGGCCATGACAATTGCAACGTATGGGCGTAGGCTGTGCCCCAATTCCGCCTCCAAGGAGCCCCCATGCCCGCTTTCCGACTGCCAGCCGCCCTCCTCGCCGCCATGCTGTGCCTGTTGCCCACGCTCGCGGCCGCCGCCAAACCTGCGCCGGCCGAGGCCACTGAAACGCCGCCCACCCTCTCGGCCGCAAGCCTCCTGCCCGAGGCCGTGCTCCTCGGACCCAACCACAGCGTGGACGACAAGGTCGACAACGACGGCTACATCAATACTTACACCCTGCACTCGCCCAAAGGCGACCTGCGCGTGGAATCCACCGCCCTGCTCTATACCCGCATCAAGGAACTCAACGCCGCCGCCGCCATGGGGCAAGTCAATGCGGGCGCGGAAATCGGCAAATCCGTGGCCAAATCCGCGGCCGGAGCCGTCACCGGGGCCTTCAACCTCATTGTCCACCCGGTCGACAGCTTCTCAAGCGTGGGCAAATCCTTCTCCCGCGCCCAGGCCAGCGCCCAAAGCGACCGGCCCAAAAGCGACGACGGCACGGTCGGCGAACTGCTTGGCTACAACAAGGCCAAACGCGACTACGCCAAGGCCTTCAACGTGAACCCCTACTCCGCCAACCCCATTCTCCAGGCCGGCCTCAAGCGGCTGGCCGGAGCCGGTTTCTTCGGCTCTTTTGCCGCCTCGGCCGCCATCCCCGGCGGCGCGGCCCTGGCTGTCTTCAACAACGCCAGGATCACCCCGGAAAGCGCCGTTGACGTGTCCATCCCTCCCGAAGACCTGTTTGCCTCCAACCGCGAACGCCTCAAAGCCATGGGTGCCAGCCCTGCCCAGGCGGACCTGTTCGTGGACAACGCCCACTTCGACCCCATCACCCAGACCCGGTTCGTCCTGGCCCTCGACCGCATGACCAATGTGGCCGGACGCGCCAATTTCATCAAATTCTCCATTCTCACCGACAACGACGATCTGGCCTTTTTCCGCACCCGCATGGCCGAACTCTATGCCAATTTAAACGCCACCACCGACCCCGTCACAGGGTTCGTCTACGCCGGAAAATTCATCGTGGCCGAAACCCCCAACAACGGCATTCTCGCCGCCTTTCCCCTGGACTATCTGGCCTGGACCCCCACCCTGGCCGATATCGCCCGGACGCTTGGCGACGCCGCCAAAGCCCAGGGCGCGAAAAGCAGGAAACTCGTCGTCACCGGCGAAGTCAGCCCCCTGGCCGCCAAAAACCTCAAAAAAGCCGGCTGGACCGTGGTGCAGTTGCGCGAGGGGTTGCGGGGCTAGTCGCCAGGCGTCGCGTTCACGCACAGGAACGGACGCGACACGCGATTCCCGGGATCTCCCGGAGGCCGCCGCAAGGCGCCGCGCCCCCGCCGACAGTGTTGCTGCGGCCGGGGGCGCTGTCGTTTGCGGGACGGTTCAGCCCCGGGCAGGCAGGAAGAATGGCTCCCCGGTTTCCACCAGGGTCTTGAGCCGGGACAGCGCTTCCGGCCAGCCGTCGGTCACGGTGGCGGCTGTTGCGGTCTCGCCGCCGAAATCATCATGGATCAGGCGCAACCGGCAGGCGTTTTCGGCCAGGGGAGTCAGTTCCCAGGTGACCCGGGACGGCTTGTCGGCGGCAACTTCCGGCGACCAGAGGGCGCGAAAGCGCATGACCATCCGCGCAGGCGGGACGAACTCCTCGATGACGCCGGCTACGGCCGTCATCTCGCCCATAAGCCACGACACCGCGCCGCCCACCCGGAACTCGCTTTGCGAGCGCATGTTGAAATGCTGGTACAGCGGCGTCTTCGCGTCGTCGGTCAATACGGCCCATACCGCGCCGGCCGAGGCGCGAATATACAGTTCATAGCTGTGTCTGGGTCCATCTGGCCGCATGGAAAACCTCCTTCTCTCCAGCCCAGGGCACTACCGGCCGCCGTTGGATACCCTTCCTGACGGCCGCCTGACCCCCTTTCCTGCTGGAAAATTCACGCCCCCTTCCTGCGCCCCCATCCGAGGGGCCGGGGGGATGATCCCCCCGGTGGGTCCAGGGCAACGCCTGGTTGGGCCGGGCCATGCCCCGGTTACTCCGGACGGATGGTCAAAACAGGAATTTTGGCGGTCTTGACCACTTTCTCCGCTACCGAGCCAAAGGGGATACGGTTGACGCCGCGCCGGCCATGCGTCCCCATGATGATCATGTCCGCGCCGGTTGTCGCTGCGATTTCAATGATTTTTTCAGGGGCGTAGCCGTATTCGACCCGGCCGGTGGCCTTGGCGTCAGCAAAATGCTCGACCATGAATTCACCCATGACGCGATTGGCCCCTTCGAGGATCTGTTCGACCAGGGCCTGGATGCTGGTGGCGGGCACGTAGAGACTGGCGTACCGATTCATACTGGGCGAGACGTAGAGAACGACGAGCCGGGCGGAAAGTTTCGTGGCGAAGAGCTTGGCGTATTGGGCCAGCGGGGAAGCGGCCTCGGAGAAATCCACGGCCAGCAAAATGGTTTTGACTTGGGGCAGCATAGGCGGTCTCCCGGGTTTTTCCACCGCAATTGCATGGTATCCCCAGGGGTTGGCGGCCGCAAGTGTTTTCCAGGGCGGCCCGGTTGCCCAGGCTTTCACCCCAACGGCCAGGGGGCTATTTTCACAAAGCTTGAACCACAGCCTTTTTCGGCGTAAGGCGACATTTCGCCGTCAGGCTTATTTTGGAGGCTTCATGAGCAAACGCAGCAGCGTCGCCCTTGGCACGATTCTCAAGCAATCGGTCAAGGTGGCCCGTCATCCCTGGATTGCCGGTCGGTTGGCAGCCGTGGAAAAAGAGAAATTCCTGTTTTCCTTTCTCAATCCCCAGGCCCAGACCGGACATGCCCGCAGCATCCGGCAGTTGTCGATCCGCATCACCGACATGTGCAATCTGCGCTGTCACACCTGCGGCCAGTGGGGGGACCAGGGCTTCCTGCACGGGTGTAACCTCAAAGATCTGAAAAAACAGGAGATCTCTCCGGAGCGCTACTTGGCGTTGCTGGAAGATCTGGCTGCCAACGGACACCGGCCGTCGGTGTACCTGTGGGGCGGCGAACCGACCATGTACAAGGGTTGGCTGGACATCATCGAACGGGCCACGGAACTGAAGATGCCGACGTCCATTGCCACCAATGCCACCGGACTGGTGGCGGCGGCGGACCGGCTGGCGGCCGCGCCCATGTTCCTGCTCCAGATTTCCATCGACGGCCATTCGCCCGAGACGCACAACGCGGCCCGGCCTTCGGCCGGCGGCGGCGACAACTACAAGGTCATCCAGGAATCGCTTTCCGCCATCAAGGAAGCCAAGAAGGCCCACAAGACCAATCTGCCGCTGGTGGCCGCCCTGGCCACCATATCGAGCGCCAACGTCCATCATCTGGTGGACATCTACGAGGCCTACAAAGACCGGGTGGACCTGTTCGTCTACTATCTGTCCTGGTGGATCGACGAAAAGAGCGCCAAGGCCCATGACGAGGATTTCGAACGTCGTTTCGGCTTCAAGCCCAAGCTCCATTGGGGCTGGGTGGGCGATTGGACCATCAAGGACCATGAGACGCTCAACAAGCAGCTCCTCGAACTCAAGCGCCGCTCCAGCGGATTCAAAAATCCCCCGATCAACATCATTCCCAATATCACGGGCGTGGACAATCTGCGCGAATACTACAGCAACCACGACTCCACCTTCGGCTACAACCAGTGCATCTCCATTTATCAGGCCGTGGAGCTGGATTCCAACGGCGACATGTCGCCCTGCCGTGATTACCACGACTACATCGTCGGCAACGTGCGCGACCACACCATCACCGAGTTGTGGAACAGCGAATCGTATCGCAAGTTCCGGGCCAGCCTGCACACCGAGGGGCTTATGCCCTCGTGTACCCGCTGCTGCGGCCTGATGGGCTATTGATGGCCGACGCGACGACACCTGCCCGCGTTGTCTTCCTGCTCCAGGATCTGGCCTTTGGGGGAACCCAGCGCCAGGCCCTGGAGCTGGGCCTGCGACTTGACCGCACCCGCTTTGCCCCGGAATTCTGGATGCTCTCCGATGTGCGCGATTTCGCGCCCCGGGCCGAGGCCGCCGGCATTCCGCTCACCTGGCTCTCGCCCTACCCCACGGTGGGTCTGGGGTCGCTGCTGGCCTTGAAGCGGACCCTCAAAGCCCGTCGCCCGGACCTGCTCGTCCCCCTGACCGCCCTGCCCAACATCTGGGGCCGGCTGTTTGCCAAGGCGCAAGGCCTATCCGCCGTGATCGGCACCTGCCGCGGCGGCGGCGCCGTCAAACGCCAGCATGAGCGGTTTTTAAAGGGTCTTTGCGCCCATCACATCGTCAATGCCGCGCCCCTGGCCCGGGCCTTGACGGCCATGGGCCGGCCGGCGTCGAAAGTAACCTGTATCCCCAACGGCGTGGATACCGACCATTTTCTGCCGCCGCCCGACGAACTGCGCCCGGTGCGCGAGGTGGTGCTGTGTCTGGCCCGGTATTGCGAGGACAAGGACCACGAAACCCTCGTCCGGTCCTTTGAGTATGTTGCGGCCAGACGGCCCCGGGCCGAACTGTGGCTGGTCGGCGACGGGCCGCTGCGGACCCGGGTGCGCACGCTGGCCACCCGAAGCCCCGTGCGCGGGCTTATCCGCACCTATCCGTCCACGCCCGACCCGCGCCCCTTCTTCCAGCAGGCCTCGGTGGTCGTGTTGTCCTCGGTGCGCGAAGGCCTGCCCAACGTGCTCCTGGAAGCCATGGCCATGGGGCTGCCGGTTGCAGCCACGGCGGTTGGCGGCATCCCTGATCTGGTCGTGCCCGATGCAACCGGCCTCCTGTGCCCGCCGCGCAATCCCGAGGCCCTGGGCGAGAACATTGCCGCCCTGCTGGCCGACGAAGACAGGCGGCTGGCCATGGGCAAAAACGCCCGGACCCGCGCCGAGACCCTCTATTCCATGGAAGCGATGGTCCGTCGCCACGAAGCGGTCTTTGAGCAGGTGCTCTCCGGCCGGCCGGCCCCGGAACCCGTTTCGGCCGGTCCCGGAGCAGACGCCTGACCACGCCTCTGGCGCGTCTCCCGGAAATTCGTCGCTCGTTGTTGCCGCGCCAGCCCCCTCACCGGACGCGCGGGATGGAGTCTCAGATGAGTCGAACCCTGCGTGTTACCCTGCTGGCCTGCCTGCTCCTGACCCTGCCCACCCTGGCCCTGGCCGAAACCGATATGGCCGGCATGTGGCGCGGATCGCTCTATGGTTCCTCGCTTTCAGCCATGGTCGAACAGGACGGCAATTCCGTCAAAGCCGAGGTGGTGGTCTGCGCCCTGACCGGCGAAACCAACGTCTACCACGTGGTCGGGGTCATCCTTAACGGCCACGTCTATATGTTCCACGGCAGCGGCCACGTCTTCGAAGGCGACGCCAAAGGCAACGAGCTGGAGGGCGTCCTGACCACCAAGGGCGGCAGTAAAATCGAACTGCACGCCACGCGCACGCCATAGGGCGTGGGGTGTGGGAGAGAGAGCAGAGGGAAGAATGCCTCCGGCGGCCAAGGGGCAGTGCCCTTTGGAATCCCACCCGGGCTTCGATTGCTTTGACAGTGAGGCCTTGCCCCTGCCGGAAGCGGGATCTGGGCAAAGCCAGGAAGAAAAAGGGTCAGTATGTCCCGGAATCCGGAACACCGGATTTTGCGGCTGCGTCCCGGGCCGGATGTATTCTTTGCCCGGGGCGATCACCAGGAGGATCTGTGGAGTTGTTCGTTTACGGCGTCATGGCCGCACAGCTGTGCGTGCTGGCCGCCCTCTATCTGCTTGGACAGAAACATGTGCGCGGCGGCAACGGTCCCGAGACGCTGCCCGAGCGCCGTCCCCGGGTGACGGCCATCGTGCCGGTCACCGGCGACACGCCCGGCATGCGCCAGGCCGTGGCCTCGCTCATTGACCAGGACTATCCCGATTATTCGGCGATTTTCGTCACCGCCCAGGCCGATGATCCGGCTGTGGCCCTGGTTGCCGGCGTGGCCGGAAACGACGCCCGGGTCATGCAGGTCGTTGCCGGCCCGGCCACAACCTGCGGCCAGAAAAACCACAGCATCCTGGCCGGCGTCCGGGCTGCCCAGACCGCCGAGGTGTTTGTCTTTTGCGACTCGACCCATGTGGCCGACCGCGGTTTCGTGTCCAATCTGGCCGCGCCCATCCTGCGGGGCGATGCGCCCATGACCAGCGGCTTCCACAAGATCGTGACCAACGACGGGGCCACGGCCACGGTCGGCATGGCCGTCACCTGTCTGGCCCTGCACCTGCTCCAGCCCATCCGGGCCATCACCCAGCCCTGGGGAGGGGCCATGGCCATCTCCCGGCCGGCCTTCGACCGCTTCGGGCTGGTCAAGTTGTGGGGGCACAACATTGTCGACGACTTTTCCATGGGCCCGCATCTGCACCGCTTCGGCGTAACGGCCTGGCCGGTGGCGGCCGCCTGTCTGCACACCCCGCTTGCCAAGGTGAGCCTGACCCGCTGGGACGACTGGCTGACCCGCCAGCTGCTCTATCTCAAGTTCTGCATCCCGCCGGGCTGGCTGGTGTCCATCTTCGCGGTGTTGCTGCTCTCCGCTCCGCCGGCAGCGGCGATCGGGCTGCTTGCAGCCTGGATGGCCGGCTTTGGCTGTGCCCAGGCGGCGGCTGTTTCGGCGTTTTATCTGGCCGCTTTTGCCGGTCTCGGGCTGTGTTTCCGCAGCCTGAGCCCCCGGCCGGTGGGCATACTGCCCTGGCTTCGGGGCTACTTTGCGACGTTTGCCATGCTGGCCTGGTGCTTTGGCCGCACCTTTGCCACCAACACCATGTCCTGGCGCGGCATCCGCTACAAGGTCGGCTGGGGCGGCGTGGTCAAGTCGGTCATCCGGGACTGATTTCAGGGCGCAGGCACAAGCGAAAAAAACGGCCGCCGTTCCCAATGGGAGCGGCGGCCGTTTTGCGTCAGGCGCACGTATTATTGCTGGTTGCGATAGCCCCAGGCCGGCGCATGGTCGGGCGGACCGTGCTTCTTGTGCTTCTTGGACTTCTTCTTGGACTTTTGCTGGTCCTGGTCCTGCTGGCCCTGTTCATGCTGCTGGCTTTGCCCCAGCTGGTTCTGCTGCCCCTGGCCCTGCTGGCCCTGAGGCATCATCTGGCCCTGGTTCGACTGGCCCTGGTTGGACTGGCCCTGGTTGGACTGGCTCTGATTCTGCTGGCTCTGATTCTGCTGGCCCTGAGGCATCATCCGGCTCTGGTTCGACTGGCCCTGGTTCATTGGGCCTTGGCCCTGATTCTGTTGCACCCCGCCGTATTGGCCCGGCTGCCCCCCCTGCCCCGTCGGGCTCTGGTCCTTCTTGGCCAGTACGGATGTTGCCGGCAACAAGCCGACAAGACAAAGCGACACGACAAGATGACGCAACATGGTATTCATGGCTTTGGGTCCTCGCTTCCCAGGGCTGTTAGCACAAGGGAAGGATCGGGGACAGGAAAACCGCAAAATCAGGCGATGCCGGCCTGCGCCTTCTGGGCCTTGAGTTCCCGCTGCCACCGGCGCACCAGGAAGAAAAACGGCGTCAAGGCCAAGACCTCGGGAATTTCGCGGATGCCGAAGCGGTAGGTGGCCAGATACAGCACCGCCCCGGCCGCGCAGGCCGCAGCGATGCGCCACATGGATTTGACGTCGATGATGCGCATGGTCGCCTGACAGTAGGCGGTGGTGGTCACGGCCACGGCCGCCTTGGTGATGAGCATGGCCAGACAGGTGCCAAGGAGCGGGTCCATGGGGATGAGCGTGGTGCACAGGGTCAGGTTGAGGAGCAACCCGCCGATGTAGACGAAAAGGAGCAGGCGCTGCTTGCCCTGGCTCATCATGAGATAGGCGGCCAGGTTGTGGACAAAGCCGCAGATAATCGTGCCGACCAGCCATTTCTGCATCCACATGGCGTCGTAATAGGCCCCGCCGTAAATCAGCCCGATCAGGCGGTCGGACTCGACGAACAGCACAAACATGATGGGGATCGACGCGCCAATGAGCCAACGCACCGAATTGTTGGCCAGTCGGGTGAATTCCGACTTGTTGCTTTTCCACAAGCGCACGAACAGCGGATAGAGGATGCTGCGCAAAAGCAGGTTGGACACCAGGATGGAAATGCCGTCCACCAGCTCCCAGGTGACGCTGTACTGGGCGACCTTGATCGGGCCGCCCTGGTTTTGCAGGAAATAGAGGTTGGCCTTGTTGTACAGGATGGCGGCCAGGGCCATGAGCACGAACACCGTGCCGTTTTTGGCCGTGGCCCAGGTCCGGGCCAGCGACTTGCGCTTGAGCGACAAGCCGGTAAAGGCGGTGGTGCGCAGGGCCATCCACACGCCGCCGAAGAGATTGACCACGTTTTCAATCAGTTTGAAAAGGGCAATCCAATGCGGCGCAGCCCCCAGGGCAAGGAGCGAAATGGCGTAGCCGTAGCCCAGAACGCCGGCCACGACCCGGATGCGGCCTTCGAGGTCTTGGCGGCCTTCCACCCGGATGGCCACGAAAAAGGAACTGGCAATGGCTTCCAGCCCAACGCCGGCCGAGATGACCATGACGAGGTTTTTAAGGCCCGGCGTATAGCCCTGCCAATAGACGAAAATGACCACGCCCACCCAGCCCGCCACCAGCAGCACGCCTTTCAGCAGGGTGTACTGGGCCAGGATGTCGCCCTTGTGGCTGTATTTCTTGCAAAGGGAAGCGACCAGCGGCTGGTTGAGGCCGAATTCGCCGAGAAACAGGATGATGGAGGCCAGACCGAAGGCCACCATGAATTCGCCGTAGTCGCTGGTGGAGAGCCGGGCCAGATAGATCAGGAAAAAGGTATGCAGGGCGTCGTGAATCCACTGGGCGCCGGCAAGTTGCACAAATTTTGAGAAGATGCCGTAGGACGGCTTGGGTACGACAGTCGGCGCGGGGGACGGTTTTTGGGGCATTGGGTTTTCCCCCTTCCGGCCGCGCAGGGCGGCCGGAAGGGATGCTCAAGCGATACGGCTAGCGAGCCTTGGATTTTTTCTTGGCGGTTTTGCCGGATTTCTTGGCCGGAGCAGCCTTGGCCGGCTTGTCGGCGGCGGGCTTGGCGGCCTTGGCCGGAGCCGGCGCAGCGTCCTTGGCCGGCTGCGGCGCGGCCTTCGGGGCCGGCTCGGGAGCCGTGGCCGGCTGCGACGCGGGTTTCTTCTCCGGTTCAGGCGCTGGCTGCGGGGCCGCAGCCGACTTGGAGGCAACCACGGCCGGCGGCGTCTCCACCTTGATCGCCGGTTCGGTCATGCCCTTGGTGGCCGGGACGGTATTCATGCGGGTCGCAGGCACCGGCTCGGGCTTTTTCACCGGCTCAGGCGCGGGTTCCGACGGCGGCGCAGGGGCCGGCGCAGGCTCGGGAGCTGGCGCGGGTTCCGGGGCCGGTTCCGGCGCTTTGACCGGCTCGGGCTGCGGCGTCGGGGCCGGTTCTTTCACCGGCTCAGGCGCGGGGGTCGGCGCAGGAGCCGGTTCCGGGGCCGGCGCAGGGGCCGGTGTCGGCTCGGGCGCTTGCACCGGTTCGGGCGTGGGTTCCGGCGTCGGCTCGGGGGTCGGTTCCGGGGCAACGGCCGGCTCGGGCGCTTTCACCGGCTCGGGAGCCGGTTCAGGCGCGGGGGCCGCGGCCGGGGCCGGCTGGGGGGCGCAGGAGCCGCCGCCGCAGCAGCCGCGCGGGGCGCACTGGATAAACGCGCCGAACTTCTCCAGTTCGTCCACCCGACAGCTCCAGACCAGCTTGTCCTTGTAGAAAATGGCGTCCGGACAGCCGTCGCACATGTTCTGGCGGCCGTCGTCAAAAAGATCGCAAGGCTGGATGACCATGATCGACTGGATGTGCACCGGCTGGGTCCACATCTTGGGCCGCAGGAGCAGCTTGCCGAAGATCTTGCCCAGGCTCTTGTTGAAGGGCGCAAGGAAAATGAGCTTTTGCAGCCAGGCCGTCCAGCACGGACGGGTATAGGCCAGATACGTGCCGAAAAAGAGGTGGTGGAAAATCTGCATCCACTCGGCGAACTTGTCGTCGAGGTAGCCTATGATCTCGTCCTTGGTGCCGGCGCGCAGGGTGAGCAGCCACTTCATGGACCGGGAGTCCTCGGTGCCGTTTAAGTAGGCGCAGGGCTCGTGCTCGGGATAGGCCAGCCGGATGGCGTCGGCGATTTCCTGGGAGTCCAGGTCTTCGTGGGTTTCCTGATGGTCGAGCTGGTAGACCAGATTGCCCACGTCAACCGGACGGCCATTGGCGAACACGTCGAAGTTGCTGCGTTTTCTGGCCGAGCGGAACAGGATGTAGACCATCGTCTGGACAATATCGATATGCTCATGGGCCCAGCGGGTGAGCATGGGAATTTCGGATACGGTATCGCGGTAGATGGTGGCGTTAAAGGAGCACGACACCTTGCCTTCGCCGTGTTCGCGGATCATCTCGGCCAGTTTCAGGCGAAGCGCGCACAGGTCTTTCTCGCTAGCCCCCTTCCACCCCGGCCGGACCTGATGCGAATCCACGTGCATGGTGAAGCCGACAAGGCCGGCGGCGGCCAGCTCGCGCACCAATTCGGGGGTGAGCGCCTGTCCGTTGGAATTGATGATGGGCTTCCAGCCCTGGGCCGCGACATAGCGCACCAGCGGCACGATGTCGGGGTAAATGAGCGGTTCGCCGCCGGCAATGGAAATACCGTCGGTGCGACGCATCTTTTTGACCCGCTCCAGATCGGCGATGACCTCGGAGAGCGGCTTGTGGCCGAAGGGATCGTTCTCGCGGTAGCACCCTTCGCAATAGAGATTGCATTTGGTGGTCGGTTCAAGCCAGGTAATGGCGTTGTCGGCCAGATTCCAGGGCAGCCGGTAGTACGTCTCCGGAGTCAGCGGGCGTTTTCTCATGGCAGTTGCATCCATTGGGCGAAGATTATGCCGCTTTCATGGCGACTTGGCGTTGCGTTATCGTAAATGGCCGAGGCTTGCAACCGCAGGGCCGGCAAATCCGCCTTGGGCGCGGTTTAAAAGCCTTTGTCCAGGGCCCCGACAATGGCCCCGGGCGCGCCGCCGGCCGTGCGCGGCACAAGCCGCCCAAGCAGCGGCACCCGCCGGGCTGCCTCGCGAAAGGCGGCCGAGCGGCGCAGATTGACCACGAGCAGGGTCAGGATCATGACCGGGAAGGGGGCGATCTGAAAAAGCGTGCCTGAAAGCCCGGGCAGCACGTCCTGGAGGGCAATGCCGGCCACCTGGATGGAGGCGAAAAAGAGCGCCCCAAGGGCCACCCGCACCGGCTTCCAGCCGCCGAAGATGACGATGGCCAGGGCGATCCAGCCGGCCCCTTCACACCCCTGGGGATGGCCCCAGCCGGGTTTGACCGACAGGGAATAGAGGCCGCCGGCCAGTCCCCCAAGCGCCCCGCCGGCCAGACAGGCCAGGAACTGCACCCGCTTGACGGCAATGCCCCGGGTGCCGGCGGCCAAGGGGGATTCGCCGACCGCCCGCACCACCAAGCCCGGGCGCGTGCGCATGAGAAAAAACCAGACCAGCCCCACGGCCGCGAGGCTTATAAGGACCACCGGACTTTGGCGAAAAAGCGCCGGCCCGATCAGCGGGATGTCGGACAGGCCCGGCAGCTGCAAGGCCCCGAGATCGGGTCCGGGCTGGCGGGCCTGGGTATGGCCCATGAAATAGGCCAGCTCCCGGCAAAAAAGCGTCAGTACAAAGCCGACGGCCAGTTCGGATGCGCCAAGGAGCAGCCCGAAGACGCCGAGAATGGCGGCAATGCCCGCTCCGGCCAGCCCGCCGGCGGCCAGTCCCAGCCAGGGGTTGCCCGTGATCCGGGCCGCGGCAAAAGCGGCCATGGCGGCAAACAGGATCGTGCCGTCCAGGGACAGGTTGATGACCCCGGCCCGCTCGGAAATGGTTTCGCCAAGAGCGGCCAGAATGAGCGGGGCCGCGGCAAAGAGCACGGCGGCAATCAGCGCGGTCAGGTACTCCAAGCTCATGCCCCACCTCCCTTAGCGCCGGTGTTGCCGGCCGGCCACAGCCGTCTGGCGGCAAACAGGGTGAGCACCAGCACCCCCTGCACCACGCCGGCCAGGGAGGAGTCGAGCGACAGGGCCAGGGGCAGCTGGATGGAACCAACGGTCAGGACAGCGAAAAAGAGGCAGGCCAGGGGCAAAAAGCGCAGGCTGCCCGAGGCCAGCAGCACGGCCATGATGGCGGTGTAGCCGTAATTGCCGGAAATGGACGGGATAAGGCGGTGATACAGGCCGGCCACCAGGATGCCGCCGGCCAGACCGGCCAGGGCCCCGCCAAGGGCCATGGCCGCCAGCATCCGGCGCTTGGGCCGAAGCCCCAGGCGCTCGGCCGCCACCACGTTTTGGCGAACAGCCGACAAGGCCAGCCCGAAAAAGGTCCGGTTGAGCACAAAGGCCACCAGCCCAAAGGCGGCCACAGCCAGAATAAGCCCCCACAAACTCATGGGACGCCCGCCAAGGGCCGGGAGCCACAGCTCGGCCGGCAAAGGCTCGGTGCCGGACATCGAGGCCATGCCCGGCCGTTTCCAAAAGCCCAGGATCAGCCACAGGGACACGCCCATGGCCACGAAATTGAGCCCCAGGCCGGAAAAAATCTCATGCACCCGGCCATGGGTGCGCAGCACGCCGGACAACAGCGCCCAGACAAGGCCGCCAACCATGGCCGCGACCAGCGACCCGGCCACGGCCAAGGGAGCGGGAAGCAGGCCGGAAAGCCCGGCCACACGCAGAAACCACAGGCAAAAAACCGAACCCATGGTGATCTGCCCTTCCACCCCGATATTCCAGAGGTTGGCGGCAAAGGTCACGCACAGGGCCGCGCCGCACAAAAGCAGCGGGACCAGGGCGGACAGGGTGCGCAGCCAGGCCTGGCCGGACCCGAGGCCCCCCTCGGCCATGACGGCCAGGGTCTCAAAGGGCGGCGCGCCGGCGGCGGCCACAATGGCCAGGGTGACGACCACGGCCAGGGCCAGGGAAAACCCGGCCCGCACAAACGGCGAGGCGCGGCCGGTCACGAGCGCACCTCCCCGGCGGCCATCCGGCCGGTCATGAGATCACCCACACAGGCGGCGTCGTAGGTTCCGCTGCGCAGATCCGCCGCCAGGGCGCGGTTGTAAAAAACCAGCACCCGGCCGGCGTGGTCAAGCAGCTCGTCGAGATCTTCGGAAAAAAAGACCACGGCCGCGCCGGCTGCGGCCCGTTCCCGGAAATGGTCCCAGATCTGGGCGATGGAGGCGGCGTCCAGGCCCCGGGTGGGGTTGTCGGCCAAAAGAAGCCTGGTGTCGTCGGGCACGAGCGACAGAAGCAGGCGCTGCTGGTTGCCGCCGGAAAGCCGGGCCGCCCGGGAATCGGGCACATTGGTCAGGCGAAACCGGCCCACGCAGCGCTCGGCGAAAATCTCGCGGGCCGCATCCCGGCGTTCGGGAAAGGCCAACCGGACATGGTCCAGGAGGGTCAGTCCCGGGAACAGGCCCTCTTCCATCCGCGAGGCCGGCAGATAGTGGACGGCGGCGTCCAGAAACCGGGTGAGCGGCCGGCCGGCCAGCTCCCGGCCGGCCACGGCCAGACGGCCGGCGACCACCGGGGCTATGCCGGCCAGTCCGCGCAAAAAGACTTCCTGGCCGCCGCCGGAAATGCCGGCCACGCCCACGATCTCACCCGGCCGGATGGCCACGGACAACGGCTCCAAAACGACTTTTTCGTCGGCAATGACGGCGTCTTCGACCACCACCAGGGCCGCGGCGGCCGTGACCGGGTCGGGTCGCGGCGACGGGGGCGCGGCAACGCAGGCAGCCTGCGATCCGAACATGGAGGCCAGGATGGCCGGAGTGGAAAGGGGGGCGTCAAAACTCCCGACCAGCCGGCCCTGGCGCAGCACCGACACGGTGTCGCACAGCTCCCTGGCCTCGGTGAGCTTGTGGGTGACCAGGGCCACCGCCCGCTCGCCGTCGGCCACAAAGGCCCGAAGGACGGCAAAAAGCGCTTCTTTCTGGGCCGGCGAGATGCCGGTGGTGGGTTCGTCGAGAATTAAAAGGCGCACGTCGCGGTCAAAAAGCCGGGCCAGCTCCAACTGTTGGCGCTCGGCCACGCTCAGACGGGCCGCCGGCCCGTCTGGCGGCAACACAAAACCCATACGCGCGCACACGGCGGCCAGCCGGGCCTTGGCCTCGCCCCGGGCGAGCACCGGGCCGCCGCCCAGGGCAAAGTTCTCCCAGACCGCAAGCGGCGGGAAATCCAACGGGTCCTGGCACAGCATCCCGATGCCCAGGCTCCCGGCCGCTTCCGGGGTCAGGCGGGCGTAGGCGCTGCCGCCGACCGTGATCTCGCCGCCGTCCGGGGCCAGAACGCCGCACACGACCCGCATGAGCGTCGATTTCCCGGCCCCGTTCTCCCCCAGGACCCCGTGGATGGTTCCCGGGGCAAAGCGCACGGAGATGTCGTCATTGGCGGTAAGCGGCCCGAACCGCTTGACGATATGCGATAAAACGACATCCATGCGCGATACTCCCGGTCGCCCCCTACTTGGAGGCGCTGGCGCCCTCTATGCCGCGAAGGAGCTGCGGACAAAACCAGATGTCCTTGTCCGTGGCCACGGAACCGGCCTGCACAAAGGTGGTGCCGTCCTGGTACTGGAGCGGTCCGGCGTAGAGGTTGACCTTGCCCGTGCCGAGGTCGGCGATAAACTGATCCAGGGCTTTTTTGGCCTCGGGCGACAGGGCCGCGCCCTCGGTGAAGCCGATGGGGCTTTTGTCGGGGTTGTTAAGCGCGGCGAAATCCGGGGCCAGCCACGTAAACCCGGGCTTGTAGGTGCCGGCGGCCACATCCTTGACGATGGACAGAAGCGGCGGTCCCCAGTTGAAGTACGGCACGCCCAGGCAGACGTCGGGCGCAGCCTCGCAGGCTAGCTTGTAATCGTAGGGCAGGGCAAAGACGGCCGCCCCGGCCTTTTTGCGCGCCCCGGCCACGGTCAGCGCCTCGGGGGTGTCGATGCCGGAAATGACCACGTCGTAGCCCTGGTCGAAAAAGGAGCCGGCCACCTGGTTGGGGTCGGAGGTGACGCCGGGAATGTTGAACCAGAAGCCGATCCAGCTGACCTTGAAATTGAGCGCCTCGGGCTTTTGGCCGCGCACGGTTTCCCAGGCGTAGCGCGCGCCAAGGTAGGCGGCGTTGGCCAGCCGGCGGGTCTCGTCGTTGATGAGCGGTCCCAGGAACCCGATCTTGCCGGTCTTGGTGGTCATGGCCGCGGAAAATCCGGCCAGCATCTTGGCATATTCCATCTTGGAAAAGACGTTGCCCAGATTTTTCGGGGCCTTGCCGGTCAGGGCGTCGTCGCCGGAAAGATGGACGAAGGTGAGGTCGGGGTGGGCCTCGGCCGCCTCGCGGATGCCGTCTTTCATGTCGTCGGAGCCGGCCAGGATGAGCGTTGCCCCCTTGTCCACCAGATCATCCACCAGCTGGGGAATGGTCACGCCCGGCCGGTCGGCCGGATTGACCTTGTCGAGATAGAGCATCTTTGTGCCGGGCTGGTGCGCTTCCACGTACTTGCCGCCCTCGTACTGGGCCTGGCTGTAGCCTTTGTCGTTGTAGGGACCGACTAGGAGCAGGCCGAAGGTGAGCGGCTTGTCGGCGGCCAGGCCCAGGGCGGCACAGGCCAGGACAAAGACGGCGGCAAGCGCCAGGGACAGGGGGCGACGCATAGGGCAGATCTCCTTGAAATGGGATTGGCGTGGGGGCACCTTAAAAAAACCAGGGGCAATAGGCCAGGACCGAAACCATCAGGATCGCCCCGGCAGCCGGCCGTGGCGCAAAAAACTGTCGAGCAGGCCAAAGACTTCGTCGTTGCCGCAAAACCGGCCGGTGGCAATGCGCTGGCGCATGGCCTCCAGGTCCTGTTCGAAATCCGGCAGCAGGCCCGGCTCCAGACGATCCATGGACGCGCCCCGGCCATAGCCCAGGCGCTCCAGATAGATGGCGTTTAGCTGCTGCTCAAAGGCCCCGGCCACAGGAAAGGACAGGACGGGCTTGCCGTAAAAAAGGGCCTCGCTCATGAGATTGTGGCTGCCGCCGCAGACCACGTAGGCGCAGGAGGCCAGATCGTCGAGAAACCCCTCTTCGGAGTAGTTGCGATAGGTCAGGTTGCCGTCGACCTTGTCCATCTTGTAGCCGTAGACCCGAAATTCCCGATCAATGGTGCGCAGATACGGGGCAAAGGCGTCGCAGATGCCGCAGCTCTGGTAGACCACGATGTGGCTGCCCTGGCTGGGGGCGCGCGCCATGACCGACTGGCGCAGGATCGGCGGGGCCACCAGGGCGTGGGCGCCGGGTTTGGCCGGCGGCTGGAAAAAGGAGATGGCCAGATAGTCCGAGCAGGCCGAAAACAGGAAGCGGATGGAAGCCCGGATGCCCCAGTAGTCGGGCCAAAGGCGCGGCGGCACCGGGTGGTCGCAGCAGGAAATGACGTGCTGGTGGTCGATGGACAGGCAGGGGATGCCGGCTTTTTTGGCGGCAATGGGCACGAAATATTCGTAGTCGGAGATGGCGGCGTCGGGCCGGAACTCGGCAATCAGCCGGGCCAGCCGGGCCAGTTCCGCCGGGCGTTTGAGGAGGGTCCGGGCGGCCAGTTTGAGGGTGGCTGGGGTGTCCAGACGCTGGTTCTTATAGCGCGTGCCGGGATTTTCAAACCGTTCCACCCGGAATTCGCGCGCCAAAAGACCGGCCCCTTCTTCGCTGGAAACGAAGAGGAACTCATGCCCAAGCGCCGCCAGATGGCGGGCCAGGATCAGAGCGCGAATGGCGTGGCCGTGCTGGGTGCCGTGGACGCCGTAAAGAATGCGGGCCATGGGTGCGGTCTGTCGCCTCCGGGGCAGTCTCGGGCGCGGCCGTCTCCCCGGGGAAGGGACGCGGCGGCCCGGATCGGACGGTGGATAGCCCGGGGAGCACTAAACGGCAAGGCCGCCGGCGTCAACTGCGGCATGCTCCCTGGGGGACGGAGGGACACTCCGTCAGGCCGCCAGACCGGGCGCGGCACCATCAACCCAGGGAATGAAGACGGGCATCCCTCTGGCCGATGCCCGGCGGACCGAGGAGAAACTTCACTTCCTCGCGGGTCAGGAGGCAGGGTTGCGCCGGCTCACGGCTTGGAGCCGGACAGAGCCGGCAGAGAATCTCCCTGGACTGGGCCAGAAACGATTCCGCGCAGATGGGCAGGGCGCAGCATCCCTGGATACGGCCGCTTGCCGCTGCTTCCTGCACGATTTGCGGACAGGGCGGCCGGAACAGGGCAATAACCTCCATCCCGGCATTGCCGAGAACGTGTATTGCCTCCCGTGCAACATCGGCATCGTCTCCCACTTCATAATAGGCCAGCCGGCAGGCATGGGGGCGCTCGATCAGGCGCATGGCCCCCTCCAGGTTATGGGCGGTCAGAACGCCGAAATGCTCGGACAGCATACAGGCGATGGCCGCCATCTCTACGAGATCCGAGCAGATGATAAGCACGCTTACGGGCAACACTGATTTTTCCCCATTTTACAGATCCCGTGGCGAGATCAAACACAAAACAAGACGATTCCAACACAAGAAGTACATGATTATACTGCAAGGTATCAGGTGAATACGGAAAATCAATACCAGAGCAACCTTGATATTAAAATTTGTTCGGTTTTCGAATCTCAAAAATGTCGGTATTTCATCATTTATACACGAGACTGGAAGTCTCTTATTCATATTGAATTTAGCTTATGGTCGCCGGGTAAAAGCCTTTGGTTACCAACCTTTCCTTCAAGCAAGTTTCCATGGCAATTTTTCTGCTAGTAAAGTTTTTTGTAACGTGAAAAGCCTGCCCTGCTCTGACAAACCGCTCAGGCGGGCTTTGGCAGGTATGGCTCCCCGTGGCCCAGACCGGGCCAACTCCTCGGGGACCATAGGCTGAACCGACAGGGGACAGGCACGGCCGTACCGCACAAGCTCGGGGCTTAAGGAGGAGGAGAAAGCGCCCACACCCAAAACCCGGCCGCCGGGCTGGAAGCGTTTGGTCAGAGTGGTGTGGTGTGCCGGGGATAGTGGAAGAACAGTGCTTAAATCGAGTCAGAAGCGACACGTTGGCGGGAGAGGACTCCACACTTGACCTATAACATACTGATTACACTCGCAAACAACGATCCATGCGTTATGAAATAGCCCAGAAGCTCCCCAGCCTGGACCGCATATGCGTCCTGCAGGGTGATGAGACGCCCGTCGCGTGTAAGGCCCACGGCCAATTTCTTGGCGCTTCGCAGCGGCTCCAAATCAGCCAGGGCTTTGCCCATGACCGAGACTGGCCGCGTACGATGCTCTTGACCGGCCGAGTCGCTCCTCGCTTGCGGGGGACAAGGAGGCAAAAGAACTGCGGCCGACGAGTACGCTACCGGGTGGCCTTGGACAGACGCGTGTCTATCAGGTCTCGAAGCGTTTCCAACAGCTCTTCGCACCTGGCTGTGACCCGACGCTTTTGCCCCATGGAAAGCGCTAAAGCCTTCACGTTGGAGTTGATGCGGGAAAGCCTGACCACCTCGGTGTTGACCGCATCGAATGTCGCAAACGCCTGCAAAGCCGCCTGGAACGATGCACGGCTCTGGCCCGTGACCATTTTTCCCATCGCATCCAGGGCATCTTGCGCAGCCTTGGCGCTTATGGCCATTTCCCGTTCCATTTCGTCCATTCTGGCATCTGAAGCCTCCGCGATATGAGGAGCCTGCATGGCCAGAATCCTGGCCGTCATGCCCAGGGCGAGCAAGCCCTGGGTCGCAATGCGTCCGATCTCGTCGGACTGGCTTTCGGCCTGCACCGTCTGGCGGATGGCCGCTTCGAAATCCTTGAAGGATTGTACCGCCTCGCTGGCGGATATGCGGTAGGCCTTCAGATTGGTGTTAAGGACCGCCTGTCCGAGCAGTTCCTTGTCGATGGCCTGGAACTCCCCCCAGGCCACCGTGAATTCATCAATAAGTTTGGTTTCTGCCCCGGTGAGATCATTTTTGGAACCGGACAGCAACTCGAGCCGGCCCTGTTCGACCTTCTCCGAGAATGCCTTGGCCTTCGCCGCGAATTCCCCGGATTCTGCATCCGAGCCGGCCAGGATGGCATCTTTCTCCGCTTCGACCGAAGCCAGCAGATCGGAGAGCATTTGGGTCACCTGCCGTGATTTCCGCAGTTGCGAGGCGGCGACGCCTTTGAACCCGCTCCCTGCATCGTAGGAGGTAAAACCCCAATACACGACCAGGACGCCGACACAGATACCGGCGATAATCACGTTTCTGCGGAAATGGTTGCTCATGGCGCTCCCCTTATGGATCAGTAATGAATCCGGCCCGGCTTCCAGACACAGTCCGGCACATGCCCACTCACAGCATGTCCCGGTCAGGACAAAACGCCAAGCTGCCGCGGTGGTCCTGCCTACTCGCCCTGAACGAACCGGTACCCCACGCCGGATTCCGTCCGTACAAACCGGGGCTGCGAAGGGATGGGTTCCACCTTCTGGCGCAATTGGTGGACATAGATGCGCAGGTAGTGTTCCTTGTCCGTCGCGTTATGCCCCCATACTTCCTGGAGCAACTGCCGGTGGGTGACCACCTTCCCGGCGTTTTTGGCCAGATACGCCAGGAGATTGAACTCGATGGGCGTGAGGTGAATTTCCTTTCCGCCAAGATAAACCTGACGGTCGATCAGGTTCACGCGGAGTTCCCCGGACACTACCTCCTGCTTGGCCGGTCCGCTTTTGGCCGCAGCCAGACGCAGGGCCACCCGGATACGGGCGGCCAGCTCGCCGACGCCGAAGGGCTTGGTCAGGTAGTCCACCGCCCCGCCGTCCAGGGCGGCTATCTTGTCGTCCTGCCCCTCCCGGGCGGACAGGACGATGACCGGCGTGTCGGTCACGCCCCGAAGCAGGGACAGGACCGTCAGTCCGTCCAGGTCGGGCAATCCCAGATCGAGCAGGATCAAAACAAGGTTCGCGCCGGTGGCCATGGCCAGTCCCTGCTTGCCGGTCGCCGCTTCCGAGACCTTGTACCCCTGATCCTCCAACACCGTGCGCAGAAAACGCCGGATGGGCGCTTCGTCGTCCACGAGAAGAATTTCTTGGGCTGTTGCGCTCATGCTTCGTTGAACCCTGTGCGCAGCGGCAATGTCAAGTCGAAGCGCAGCCCTCCCCCGGAAACATTGCGGGCCGTGATGTCCCCGCCGTGCACCTTGGCGATGAGCCGGCAGATGGCCAGCCCCAGCCCGTAGCCGTCGGCTCCGGAGCCCCGATTCACCCGGTAAAACCGATCAAAAATCCGTTCCAGTTCCTCAGGCGGCAGGCCCTGGCCCTGGTCGGCCACCTGGATGAGCAACTGCGCCTCCCGGACCTTGGCCGAAACAGACACCGCCGTGCCGGCCGGGGTATGCTTCACGGCGTTTTCCAGGAGATTGACGAAAAGCTGCTCCATAAGCACCTCGTCCACGACGGCGAGGGGGAGATCGGGCGCCAGGTCCACCGTCACCGGGCGGGACGCCAGAGACGGTTCCAACCTGTTGAGCGCCGCTCCGAGCACCTCTTCCAGGGGAACGGCCTGGAGATTGGGCTTGAATTTTCCCGACTCAAGCCGGGCAAGGCGCAGCAGATTGTCCACAAGGCGGCTTAACCGCGCTGATTCATTGTATATATTTTGCGCAAGGCCAAACAGGACGTCAAACTCCGCAGACTTCCCCAAGAGCATAATCGTTTCAGCCGAACCGGCAATGGCGGCCAGCGGCGTTTGAAAGTCGTGGGTCACCGAAGACAGCAGCGACGATTTGAGCTTTTCCGATTCCATCTCAACCAGGGTGGCCTTGGCGGCGTCTTCCAGGCGGTCGACCTCAAGGGCCTGGGCGATCTGGGCCAAAAAGGCTTCCAGGAGTCGCTGCTGATCCGGGAGCTGCATCTGGTTTTTCGTCTCTGCCGCCCCTGCCTCCAGGGTCACGACGCCCACAACGCCCCCAGCTCCTTTGAGCGGCAAAAACACCGTATCCGAGTCGGCCAGGGTTTGCGTGCCCCAGCCGGCCGGCTGGCCATTGGCCAGCACCCACTGGGCCATGCCGAGCTGCTTGCCGTGCAGGGCAGGCGTTCCCGGCGTTTTGGCCCGGACCAGCAAACCGCCGGCATCGTCGGGCAAAAGGAAGACAACCCGAACCCTGAAGACGTCCACCAGATGCCGCTGGGCCACGGTCAGGAGACTGTCCAGGCCGCGCGTGGCCACCAGCTCCCGGGCCAGGGCGGCCAGGGCCACGCTCTGGCGTCCCGCCTGCCCGGCCGTTTCGGCCTGACGCTTGAGTTTGCCGGCCATGGAACTCATGACCAGCGCCACCAGAAACATGACCACGAAGGTGATCAGATGGCGCACGTCCGAAACCGCAAAGCTGTAACGCGGCGGCACGAAGAAAAAGTCGAAGGTCACCACGCTTAACACCGAGGCGGCCACGGCCGGTCCCCGGCGAAGCCAGATGGCCACGGCCATGACCCCCAACATGTAGACCATGATCAGGTTGGCCAGGTCGAGGAACGGGAACATGGCGAAGCTGATCCCGGTGCAAGCCCCCAGGATGCCGCCGGCGGCCAGATACTGTCGCCAGGGCAGCGCCAGAGGAGGCCGTTTCGCCACAGGAGCCACGGCCGCCTCGCCGGTCTCCCCCCGGATGACATGAACGTCGATCTCGGCCGACTCGCGGATAAGCTGGTCCACCGGGCTGCCCGTTATTAGATCCCGAAATCTTCGCCGCACCGGTTTGCCGACAATGATTTTGGTGACGTTTTGCTGCCGGGCAAAGGCGACGATCTCGCGGGCCACGCTGACGCCCTGGATCACAAAGGTTTCCGCGCCGAGTTCCTCGGCCAGCTTCAAATGGCGCAAGGCGCTGTCCCGGGCTTTTTGCGGCAAAGCGGTCTGGATGGAGACGGCCAGCCAGGGCGCGTGCAATTCGGAAGCCAGCCGTTTGGCCGCCCGGACCAGCTTGGCCGAACTGGGCGAAGGCCCCACGCACACCAGGATGCGCTCCGAGGTGGGCCAGGTGGTCTGGATGGAACGCCCGTGCCGATAGACCAGGACTTCCGTGTTGGCCCGTTGGGCCGTGGCCCGCAGGGCCAGTTCGCGCAGGGCCATCAGGTTGCCCTGGCGGAAAAAGTTCGTGGAGGCCCAATCCGCCTGCTGCGGCAAATAGACCTTCCCCTCCTTGAGCCGCTGGCGCAGGTCGTCGGGCGGCAAATCCACCAGCACCACCGACTCGGCCCGTTCCAGCAGCGTGTCCGGAACGGTCTCGCGCACCCGCACGCCGGTGATCTGGGCCACAATGTCGCCCAGGCTCTCCAGATGCTGCACGTTGAGCGTGCTCCAGACATCGACGCCGTTGTCGAGCAGTTCCACGACGTCCTTCCAGCGTTTGTCGTGACGGCAGCCCGGAGCATTGGTGTGGGCCAGTTCATCCACCAGCAGCAGTTCCGGATGGCGGCTCAAGGCCTGGTCCAGATCGAACTCGGACAAGGTGTGGCCGCGATAGTCAATGCGCTGGCGCGGCAAAATGGCCAGACCGGTGAGCAACGCCTCGGTTTCGGCCCGACCATGGGTCTCGGCCACCCCCACCAGCACGTCCACGCCCTCGGCCTGTTTGAGCCGGGCCGTTTCGAGCATGGAATAGGTCTTGCCGACCCCTGGAGCCATGCCGAGGAATATGCGCAGCCGACCGCCGCGCTTCTTGTTTTCCTCGCGGTTCACGTACTCCAGGAGTCGATCCGGATCGGGGCGATGGTCAGCATCCATGGACACGGGGGCAAGCCTCCTGCGGCGCACAAGGCCGCGGCCGTTCTTCTCTTTCCGCCAAGTGCGGCACGCCCGTTTCGGTCAGGGTCTGGCCAAGCGGCGCGCGCTCCCGCCACCGGACAAGGCCGGGGGCGGCGGGCCATCGGTCAGGGTCGCGCAAACGCGCCGCCCTGCCAACAGGCGATCTCCGGGAACCAGGGCTGGCCTCCGCCGGCAAGCGGGGGCCAGCCCTGTCGACTTAGTCTTACTTCTGCCCCGTCAGGGCGTCCAAGGCCAGATTGAGCTTGAGCACATTGACCCGCGCCTCGCCCAACATCCCGAATTGACGCCCCTCTACACTCTTTTCCACCAGCTCGTGCAGTGTTTTGACGTCAAGCCCCTTGGCCTTGGCCACCCGGGGGACCTGATAGAAGGCCGCGGCCGGGGAGATGTGCGGGTCCAGGCCGCTGCCCGAGGCTGTCGCCAGCTCGATGGGCACCGGGCCGTCGCCGTTGTCCTGGCGCAGGCCGGCAACCCGCTCCTCCACCGTGCTCAGGTAGGCCGGGTTGGTCGGCCCGAGGTTGGAGCCCGAGGAGGCCGAAGCGTCGTAGGGTTTGGGCGAGGTGGCCGAGGGCCGGCCCTGGAAATGGGCCGGATCGGCAAAGGGCTGGCCGATCAGGGCCGAGCCGACGACCTTGCCGTCTTTTTCGATGAGGCTGCCGGCCGCCTGGACCGGGAAAAGGGCCTGGCTCACGCCGGTCACGATGCCCGGATAGACCAAGCCGGTCAGCAGCGTCAGGATCACCAGTATGAGCAACGCCGATTTCATCTGTTGCAATGCGCAAGAAAACATAGCGGTCTCCTTCACTTACGTCCCCCTTTGGAGGTCCGGGGGGATCATCCCCCTGGCCGCCGGAGGCGTCTTCTCTCTTTCCTCTCGCGTCTCTAGGCCAGCCCAAGGGCGACCAGGGTCAGGTCGATGACCTTGATGCCGACGAACGGCACAATAACGCCCCCAAGTCCGTAGATGAGCAGGTTGTCGCGCAAGGCCCGGGCCGCGCCCAAGGCCCGGTAGCGCACCCCCCGCAGGGCCAGGGGAATGAGGACAACGATGATGAGCGCGTTGAAAATAACCGCCGAGAGGATGGCCGATTGGGGCGTGGCCAGTCCCATGACGTTTAAGGCTCCCAGCTGGGGGTAGATGCCGACGAAGGCCGCCGGGATGATGGCGAAATACTTGGCGATGTCGTTGGCGATGGAAAACGTGGTGAGCGAACCGCGGGTCATGAGCAATTGCTTGCCGATCTCCACCACTTCCAGGAGCTTGGTGGGGTTGGAGTCCAGGTCCACCATGTTTCCGGCTTCCTTGGCGGCCTGCGTGCCGGAATTCATGGCCACGCCCACGTCGGCCTGGGCCAGGGCGGGCGCGTCGTTGGTGCCGTCGCCGGTCATGGCCACCAGCCGGCCCTCGGCCTGGGTCTTGCGGATGAGCGCCAGCTTGGCTTCCGGGGTGGCTTCGGCCAGAAAGTCGTCCACGCCGGCCTCGGCCGCAATGGCCGCAGCCGTCAGGGGATTGTCGCCGGTGACCATGACGGTTTTGATGCCCATGCTGCGAAGCGCGGCAAAGCGTTCCCGGATGCCGCCCTTGACGATGTCTTTGAGCCACACCGCGCCGAGCACGCGGTCGTTTTCCGCCACCAGCAGCGGCGTGCCGCCGGATTCGGCGATGGCGCGCACCTGTTCGTCCACTTCCCTGGGCAGCGCGCCGCCCTGTTCGGTCACGAATTTTTTGATGGCGTCCGGCGCGCCCTTGCGCACGACGCGGCCGGCGAGGTCTACGCCGGACAGACGGGTCTGGGCGGTAAAGGGCACGAAGGCGGCGTCCAAAGCATTCATGTCCCTGGCCCGGATGCCGAAGCGCTCCTTGGCCAGGACCACGATGGACCGGCCCTCGGGCGTCTCGTCGGCCAGGGAGGCCAGCTGGGCCACGTCAGCCAATTCCTTTTCCGTCACCCCGGGCATGGGCAGGAAATCATCAGCCTGACGGTTGCCGAGGGTGATCGTGCCGGTCTTGTCCAAGAGCAGCACGTCCACATCGCCGGCCGCCTCCACAGCCCGCCCCGAGGTGGCGATGACCCCGGCCTGGATGAGCCGGTCCATGCCGGCGATGCCGATGGCCGAGAGCAGCCCGCCGATGGTCGTCGGCGCAAGACAGACAAAAAGCGCCGCCAGCACGGTGATGGTCACGGGCGCGCCATGCCCGGACTGTTCCACGGCAAAGGCCGAGAAAGGCAGGAGCGTGGCGCATACGACCAGGAAGACGAGGGTCAGGGCGGCCAGCAGGATGTTGAGCGCGATCTCGTTGGGGGTCTTGCGGCGCTTGGCCCCCTCGACCAGGGCGATCATCCGATCCAGGAAGGTTTCGCCGGCCTCGGCCGCCACCCGCACCAGCACCCAGTCCGACAGCAGGCGGGTGCCGCCCGTAACGGCGCTGCGGTCGCCGCCGGCCTCGCGGATGACCGGAGCCGACTCGCCGGTGATGGCCGATTCATCCACCGAGGCCACGCCCTCGATGATGTCGCCGTCGCAGGGGACGAAATCGCCGGCTTCAACCAACACAACTTCGCCTTTTTTCAGGCTGGCCGACGGCACGATGTCCACCGGGGCCTCGCGGCTTGGGGAAGCGAGTCGTTTGGCCTGGATGTCCCGACGCGCCTGGCGCAGGGAATCGGCTTGCGCCTTGCCGCGCCCTTCGGCCATGGCTTCGGCGAAGTTGGCGAAAATCACGGTGAACCACAGCCAGACCGTAATGGCCAGGATGAAACCCGCCGGGGCCTCGCCGTGTCCGACCAGGGCCTGGATATAAAGGGCCGTGGTCAACAGCGAGCCCATGTAAACGGTGAACATCACCGGGTTGCGGACCTGGTTTTGGGGGGTCAGTTTGCGGAAGGAATCCACTATGGCCCGCCGGACCAGGGCGGGCTCAAAGAGCGGACGCGCTTTTTGTTTCTGTTTGCTCATGACAATGCTCACTTCAGGGGTCAGCCTAGCGGCCGACCATATCCAGGTGTTCGGCGATGGGGCCGAGGGCCAGGGCCGGGAAGAAGGTCAAGGCGCCAACCACCAGGACCACGCAGACAAGCAGCCCGACGAACAAGGGGGTGTGGGTGGGCAGCGTGCCCGCGCCCTGGGGCACGATCTTTTTAGACGCCAGCGACCCGGCGATGGCCAGGGTGGGGATGGCCAGCCAGAAACGGCCAAGGAACATGCAGGCCGCGCCGGCCGTGTTGTAAAAAAGCGCGTTGGCCGACAGCCCGGCAAAGGCGCTGCCGTTGTTGTTGCTCATGGAGGAGAAGGCATACAGGATTTCGCTGAACCCGTGCGCCCCGGGATTGGCGATGGCCGCCTTGGCCCCGGGCAGAAAGACGCCAAGCGCCGTGCCCATGAGGCTTAAAAAGGGCGGAATCAGGATGACCAGCGAGGCCATCTTCATTTCGAAAGGCTCGATCTTCTTGCCCAGATATTCCGGCGTGCGCCCGACCATGAGTCCGGCCACAAACACGGCCACAATGGCGAAGACGAGCATGCCGTAAAGCCCCGAACCAACGCCGCCGTAGACCACCTCGCCAAGCTGCATGAGCAGCATGGGAACAAGTCCGCCAAGGGGCGTGTAGGAATCGTGCATGGAGTTGACCGAGCCGTTGGAGGCCGCGGTGGTGGCCGTGGCCCAGATGGCCGAGTCGGTGATGCCGAACCGGACCTCCTTGCCCTCCATGTTGCCGCCGGCCTGGGCCAACATGGCATCGGAGGCCTGGGCGTCAAGACCAAGTCCGGCCAGCTTCGGGTTGCCCGCCTGTTCGGACAGTACGCAGGCCCCGAGCAGGACCACGAAGATGAGCGTCATGGCCGCCAAAAGGGACAGCCCCTGACGCCTGTCCCGGACCATGATCCCGAAGGTCACGCACAGCGACGCCGGGATGAGCAGGATGGCCAGCATCTCCAGGAAGTTGGTCAGCGGCGTGGGATTCTCGAAGGGATGGGCCGAGTTGACGTTGAAAAACCCGCCGCCGTTGGTGCCAAGCTGCTTGATGGCGACCTGGGACGCCACCGGCCCCCGACTGATGGTCTGCTCGGTCATCCGGGCCGGCTCCGTCTTGGGCTTGCCGGCCTCGTCCAGCACCGGCGCGCCGGCGTCGTCCTTGACCGGGGCCTCGTAGCCCGTGGGCTCCATCAGGGTGGCCGTGGCCGCGCCCGCAAAGGTCTGGGGCATGCCCTGCCAGACGAGAACCAAAGCCAGGATCATGGACAGCGGCAGCAGGATATACAGGGTGGACCGGGTGAGGTCCTTCCAGAAGTTGCCGAGATTGGCGGTCTCGCGCCGGGTCAGGCCCCGAATGAGGGCCGTAAGCACGGACATGCCGGCGGCCGCCGACAGGAAATTGTGCGAGGTGAGCCCGACCATCTGCGTCAGGTAGCTCATGGTGGACTCGCCGCCGTAGGCCTGCCAGTTGGTGTTGGTGGAGAAGCTGGTCGCTGTGTTCAGGGCCAGATCCGGGGGCACGGCGGCCATGCCGTCCGGATTGAGCGGCAAGAAGGCCTGCAGGCGTTGTTGCAGATAGAGGAGCAGGAGGGAAAAACCGGTAAAAACAAGCAAGGCCACGGCGTAGCCCTTCCAATCCATTTCCTTTTCCGGGTCCAGGCCGCAAAGGCGGTACAGGAGCCGCTCCACCGGACCCAACAGACGGTCCAGACCGCAGGGACGGTCCGTGTAGACCCTGGCCATATAGGCCCCGAGCGGCCAGGCCAGTCCCAGGAGGAGGGCCATATACAGGACAATCTGGAGTATGGCGTTGGATGTCATTCGAACATCTCCGGTTTAAGCAGGGCGGCAATAAGGTAGACGAACAGGGCCACAGCCAAAATGACGCTCACGACTTCCATGGTCACACCCTCCGCAGACGGTCGAAAAATCCCGCCAGGGCGATGGTTGCGACCACGGCGGCGATGACCAGACCCGAATAAACGATATCCTCGAACATGACGGGAAGCCTCCGTTTGATTTCTTCCAACATAGACATTCCGGAATTAAAACGGTGTTAAAATGCACTCGGGATGTGTAAAAATTTTATATATTCTCCCGGGCAGGCTGTGCCCGGTTGGTTCCGGGAGATGCCGGTTGCCGTCCGAATTTTCCGCCAGCCGGCAGCGGTTCGGGCAAGACGTCAAGGAGCTGCGCCAAGGCGGCCTCGCACCGGGCGAAGGCCTTGCGCTTCTGATCCAGGGACATGGCCAGGGAGCGGACATTGGTGTTCTCGCGCGACAAGTGCAAAATACGGCCAGTGAGTTCCGTAAACCTGGCATAGGCGGTCTGGGCCGCCTTAAAGGCCGTCTGGTCCTTGACGGCGGAGAGGGCCGACAGGTCCGCGAAGGCAGCTTTGATTGTTTGGTTTTCGGCGGACATGCGCGCTTCCAGCGCATCCATCTGGGCCTCGCTTTTTTCGGCGATGTGCGGGGCGAGCATGGTCTGGATGCGCAAGGCCCCGGTCTGCACGGCAAAGGCCAGCATGGCGACCCGGCTGGCTTGCCGCCCCGCAGAATCGGCCGCCATCAGGCTTGAGAGGCTGGCGTCGAGATCGCGCAGGGTCTCGGTAGCCGGCCCGAAAGCCAGAGCATAGGCCTTGACGTTGGTGTTCTGGACGGCCAACTCCAGCAAGACCGCATCCACCTTGGTCAGCGAGGCAAAGGACTGGGAAAATTGGTCGAAAGACTCCTTCTCCCGGGCGGTCGCACCAAAGCGCATCAACTCCTCCAGCTCCACCCGGCTGCGTTCGACCTCGGCCAGGGCCGCCTTGGCCTCGTCGGCGAAAGCGACGGAGTCCTGATCCTCCTCGGTCAGGACGGCACTTTTTTCGGCCTCGGACTCCCGGGCCAGATCCAGGCGCATCTGGGCGGCCAGCCGGTGTTTTGCCGCCCGAATGGAAAGATCCTCAGGGGAGAGACCCGCCGGCCGCAACACGCCGACCGCAGCCAGGACGACACCTAAAAAGGCCGCACCGACGGCCATCCACACCATGTTGCCCAGGAAACTTCTGTATCTGCGCATGGCATTCTCCGTGGCGAGACCAAACGGCGGCCATCGGCCTGCCCAGGCGTCCGCCGGGACGCCCCTCGCTTTTGCCCAAGACTACAAAGGGGCACGTAAAAAAAGTGTTAAAGTATCCATCCGGGGCATAAAAAAAGAGTTAAAGCCGGTTCCGGGACGGATATGATCGCTCAGGCAGATGCAAGGCATCGAGCGCGCCGGACGATAACCGCCCGGTAACCTTTGAAAACTTCCATGAACGCTCGCCGGGCGGAAGGCATATCGCCTCCTGCCCGGCACCCCATACCCTCGCGAATGTCCCGGACTCCCGTTTAGGAGCCCAGCGAAGCCGTCAAATCAATCGGGAACACCTGGGGAGTTAAACAGAGTCGCCAATCCTCCATCCCCTCCGCTTTCGCAATGTTCCCGATTGCCTCAACGACGGGGACAACCGCGTCGAGGGGCACAAGCATCTCGAGCTTGAGTTTTTCCACAAAATTTGCCGTATAGGCCACACCCCGATAGGAAGCCTGCCGTCCCATCCGGTGTCCATGGCACAAGAGTGAACTTTCCAGAAACTCATCCACCCCCATTTGTTGCAAGGCAGCTTTTACAGCATACAGTTTTGCCACCGAGTCGGCGGCAACAATAATTTCCAGCTTTGCTTTCGCAACACAGTTTGGAAAGCATGTATCCTCATGACTGAATACACCGAACCATCTTTGCTGATCGTGGTCGATATGCGTGCGATCCATAAATTTCGTGCCTCCACTTTTCGGCGTTGCTAAAAAAGCACACCACTCGGGCGAAATTATCCGGATCGATATAAAAATAGTGTCAATTTATAGGCCAGGGGCATAATTATTCTATTAAGAACGACTGCTGGAAATTCACTCGAGGCTATCGCAGAGGGTCCCTTTCGTGGAATCCCAACTTGGGCGAGCCAAGGCCGCCGACAAGGCCGGGGAGGATCAATTCGGCGATGCCTCCGGCAACGGCCTGCCCAAGGTCGCGAATGGGTCGGCCTGTCCCGGGGCGATGGCGCAGCGAAAGATTTGCCCGCACATTTGCAGGATGCGGCGGGCGCTTTCTACGGCTCCACGTCCCTTAATGAGTCGCACGGCGACCATAAGCACGGGGGGATATCGCGGACGGGCCTGGGTCCAAGGGAGGAGAAGACATTCTTTTCAAACCGCTGGATCACATCCAGGGAGTGGGAGGCGGACCATTTGGTCTTGAAACGCTCGTACCATGCACGGGGACATGCCCGTGCGAGGACATACCGGACAACCGTCCTTGTTCCAGCAATGGAGCGGCACCGGCTGTTGTCCGGCGGCTCGGATTGTTGTCCGGTATCGTGTCCGGTTCAAGGGCGGATGTCACTAGACGCCACAAGACAGTCCCGGACCATACTCCCGGGACTTACTACTGAATTCACTTACTTTTGGATCGTATCGGACTAGGTGGGATCATCATTTGGCGGGGGAGAGGACTCCATATTTGAATCGTATCAACTTAATATAAAATTACTTTTACTGTTCACATTTTCTCTATTGCCCCCAAAGTTGCCCCCAACAAAGTTTTCTTCAACAACATGGGTGAGCCTAATACCGAGGGGTCACCGCCAACACCACATACAGCACCACCGTTTTCTCCCCGTTTTTTTAAGCGCCAAGGGTTTGGGGCTTGCCCGTCAGGGGCGCTATCTCGGACGCCCCTCCCTCGCTGGCCCAGATGCCCCATTCTGCCCCCAGGCTCAATGCAAGCCCCGTCCATAGCACTTTCCCCATGTCGGCCACTAGGCCGCGGAAAAGGGCGGAATAAGCCTCGGCAACGTGAGTTTTCGTGAGTACCCCAATCAGCCCGGCAAACGAGAAAGCGGCCCACCTCCACCAGGAGACAGGCCGCCCTTGATCCGGTTGCCGAGGCCCAGGGCTATGCCTTCTTGTTCATCCTGTAGGCCCGGCCGGCAATTTCAATGCCCGTCTTCACGGCATCAAGCCCCGTGTTCGCTGATTCCACCCCCTGGCGAATGAGCTTGTAAGCATCGCACTGGAGCATTTCCGCGTCGGAAGGGTTCCCATTTACTCGGGGCACCAGGGCCAGCCCCATGGCTTCCTGGGCCAACTCATCCACCTTGCCGAGAAATTCTTCCTTCGCGTGGTAGATGGTGTGGGCGATTTCATGGATTCGCATTGCCACCTCGGTATCGCTCATCCCCTCGGGGCGCTTGGATGTCGCCACCAGGGCGTGGGAATGGTTAACCATGACGCACCTCTCGGCCCTCGGCCACGTCGCGCATGAACGTCTCGGCCCACTCGCTCTCTGGACGTGCCTTCCATTTCACGCAAAAGGCATCGGGGTCACCAGGGACCGCGTAGACCAACCCGAATTTCTCCAGGTCAAGGCGCTGTTGTTCGAGCTGGAACGCCACTTGTTCGGGCGTAGCTTGCCGGTCCTCGTTCCCTGTCGTGAGCGCCGACCAGTGCCGAAGGCGCGGATCGTGCGGGTAGTGGAGAAGGCGGAAGTTCCGTAGCATGCGCCGGTAGCCGTCCTCTTCGCTCTCGCGATGTCCGATGCTGCCACCAGTGGGAATTTCAACGTAGCCGGCCACGTGGAGCGCAGCCTTGCGGATGGCCCGGGGAATAGATAGTTCAAGACCAACCATGACGTTACCTCCTTGCAGGTAGGGTTGTGGTCAGGCCCGGCCGGGAGTCTCTACCTCCTTGCCGGGCTGTTTTTTGTTGCCGTCCTGCTTGTGGTATTTTATTCCCACAGACAAAGTCAAGGTTTGTAGTAATTCTTTCCCACAACAACAAAGAGGGCCACGATGATTACCAGCTTGCTCAAGGGGTTAATGGAAGACAAAGGTATAACGGTCAGGGGGATGGCTCAGGCTTCAGGGCTTACAGAAAAAACCATCATGCGCGCCCGTGGTGACCTGATCGGCCGGTGCACCCTCGATACCCTGGCAACCATTGCTGGGTCGCTCGGTTGCCGGGCCAAGGATCTGTTCGGCGAGGAGTAGTCGGCAGGGATTGGCTTATGCCATAACTTTTTTGGGGACATACCGCCTTGCCGGCGCTCCCCGTTTGAGGCTCTTCGGATCAGCCATGAAGGCATCCAGGACAGAGCGAGCGTAGCGATTTTTCTTGGGACCGTATTTTGGGACAGCGTAGCCCCGGAGAAGATCGGCAAAATGTTCGGGACTTTTGTACCCGCAATATTCGGCTGCCTTTGCCAGGGAGAAGAAGGGGCCTTGGATTTCCATACGGACTCCTGGTGAAGTTTGAGGGAATAGGGTGACGATGGTGGCGTTTCCCATTTTTCCCTTCCGGGAAACGCCACAAACGCCACAAACCCATGAATAGTGCGGTTTCCCGGGCGTGGCGTTTTGTTTCGTCATGCCACTAACGCCACGGGGCAAGCCGGACAGGATGGGGCGACGGGCACTTTCTCTTTTTCCATTCTGTAACCCGTCAGACCCGTCACACCCGACACAAATGGCTGAACCACGCGGGTTCCCGGGCATGACGGGTTGAAATGGCCCGTCATACCCGTCACCAAAGGAGCGGATATCGAAGAGGAGTTCTTGCCAAACATCGGGATCAGATGCCAGATATCAGGCGACTGGTTTACACAGTCGATATCATTCAGGCCTTAGGAGGGATAAGACATGGGGTATGCTAGCTTCATGGCCATCGCAGCAATATTAATTTCATGTTTTTCCCCAATAAATGGCGCTTGCGAAACATTCAAAAACAAATACTTCTCCATTACACTTCCACCTGGATGGATATCAGTCCCGGCAGACGTAATCAAATCAACAGAAGACGAAATTATTGCTCGCACAAACAAACCATCTATTCCGCGCAATAACTATGCATTTCAGCAAAAAGATACAAATAGATGGTTTTCTTATCCATATATTTTGATCAATATAAGCAACCCAGGGAGGATTCAAGAGGCAAAATTACAAAAAATATCAGAACAATCATTTAAAAATCATTACGATAAAGAAGAAAAAGAAATGAATGGCTTGGTATCTGATTTTAGAGAAGGAAGGAAATACTACGATAAAAACCAGAAAATTCTATGGGTGTTTTCAAAGGCAAACATACCTGCCGTCGGTTCTGTTTCTATAGTAGAAGGAATCATACCTACCAATACTGGATATATAAAAATATTCTGCTATGCTGTTGATGAACATGCGATATTATACCAACCTATTTTTCAGTCGATAATATCATCTGTAATCCCCAGCGAAGAGTTTGCCTACAGGACAACTATATACGACATACTCCCCGCATTTATTGTGGATATAAACTGGGGCGAAGCCATAGGTAAAGCGATAGCTTGGTCATTACTTGGCGGAGTCTTAGGATTTTTCGGCTACAGGAGGAATAGAGGGATAAAATAACATTGGCTATTGGGGCAGGTAAAATTGCCCGCTATACGCCAGTCACGTCACCGTCTCAACCTCCCTGAGCCTCCAGCGGATCGACGGACACTGTCCAGACCCCCGAATCGGAGCGCGTCATGGTGTTCGAGCTGCTCGGCAAGGGAATGCTTGGCCGGGATGCCTTGGCTGGGTGGTTGCGGGCGCGGGGAAAGTAGCCCGCGGGCCAGCCTATCCCTGCCCCTCACCTGCCGGGCTGCCTGGCGGCCATTTCCCCGCGCTCCACGCATCCAGGTCGGCGCTGCAGGCCGTCCATACGCCGCGAGAGTCTTTCAGTACGGGTGCGCCGGCCCTGCGCTTCCGTTCAACAGCAGACCAAGCAGCCACCCCCCAGAACGCCAGAATGGCCTTGCGGCCTCGGAGGTCGTAGCGACCAACCATTGGTTCGCAATAGATAGAGGCTGACATCAACGCCCGAGGAACCGGCCAATCAGAACCCGCAACCATTTGAATCGAGACAACGGGCGGTATTGGCCTGGCTCTGACGATCCTTCAAGCCAGCCTTCGCCCTCGCTGGAGGTCGCGGATTTCCCTCCTTTGAAGTCAAAATAAATCCGGTCCGACACGCCGACTGTTGGCTTTTCCCTCTCTTTGACCATGTTCTTGCCCCCCTGATTGCAAGATAATAGGCTTTCAAAATCAATAACGCACCTCACCCGCATAAACCACTCGCGCCACCGCCTCCACCGTCTCAAGCCGCCGGCGGCATCCCCGGCAGAGGCGAATGCGCACGATCTCCTTTTCGAGCGCCCGGGTGTCAATGACGCCGATCTTGCCGCCGCAGGCCGGGCAGACTTTCAATTCGCAGGTCACCACCGTTTCTCCCCGTTTTTTTTAAGCGCGGAGCGTTTGGCGGGAAGCGGGGGCATGTTTCATGCGCTGCCCGCGTAACCATTCGGCCAGGTCCTCGGGCAAAGCTCACCAGGGGCCTTTCCCGTTCTTCTGTCAAGCCGGCAGGCCTTCCAATTTGACCAACGCGGGGATCGCACCTCGATGCTCTCCTATCGCTTTCGCAATGGCCTGTGCGCTGCGAATCATAATCTCCGCCATTGCCTCCTCCTTTTTATTAGGTGCCGCGCGTTTGGGCAAAACACGGCCCCGACACGCTATCCTCGCCGGGGCCTTCTGCGTTGCCGGGCCTACCGCCAGCCGGCCGATCTGGTTTCGAACTCGTGAAGCGCCCGCTTCACCATATGGTCCGCTTGCAGTCGCGCCGCCTCGCGCTGCGCCCCGGAGATACGCGGGTTTTTCTCGGCAGCTTCCCGAAGCTCGGCCGCATCCCGGAAAACGCCCTGCACCTGTTCGATCAGGTCGTGCTTGGGGATCAAACCGTTTCCCTGGGCAAGCTCCCGGGCATCGGCAACGCGCCCGGCATCGGCCAATTCCTGGGCCTGGGCGTAAAGCTGGCTGATCTGGTGTTTCACCTCCCGAAACCGCACCATCTGTTCAGCCAGGGCGAAGTTCTCCGGACCGATGGGGTCAGCCTCCGATGCGTCCCCAATGCCACGCCGGCCAAGCTCCTGCTTGCTGGGGTTCCTGAAGCTGGCCAGGGAGCTTTCAATGGAACGCTGGGTGATGGGCTGGATATCGGCCCGGTCCATACGGTCAACGTCGGCGTTGAACTTGGCGATGTCCGAAACAATGACGTCCATGCGGGACCGATCCGTGCCGCCGGCCGCTGTGAACGCCCGGTAGGCCTCCATGATGTCCTGGCGACGTTCCTGGAAGGCGCGCTCCTCTGTCCGGGCGGCCTGATCCATGTCCTTGAGTCGGGCTTCCCTGGCCGGTCGAAAACCCAGGGCCTTCGCCGTCGTCTCCTCGGGCGTAGGCATGTAATTCTTCCCCTGCTCATCACGCAGCGGATAGCCCTTGCTGGACGTGACGCCCGTTTCCGCCTCGCGCATGGCCTGGAGCGGCTTGGCAATGCCTGTCGGCAACGTCTTTTCCAGGGCCTTCCCTGGCTGCCCGGTGGCGAGGTAATGGGCGGCCCCCTGGTCTCCAAATAGGTCATTGGCCACACCGCCAACAGGGCCGGCCAGATCCTTGAGCGTTCCGGGCATCCTGACCTGCGTGTCCATGGAACCGGACACGTCTATGCCGAGCGCACCGAACGCGCCGAAGCGGGCATACTGCTCAGCGTCCTGGCCCAGCACGTTCCGCACCCAGGAGAAGAACGCTTCCTTGGGGTCGCGGGAATCGCCCAGGGTCGAATAGATGGCTTTGGCCGCTGCCCAGCCGAGCGCCCCCATGCCGGTGGAGACGCCGCCAAGGGCCAAGGGCGCGGCAAGCAAGTGCATGAAGGATCGGGCATCGCCCTTGCCCCACACGTCGGCTAAAAGCTGAAGCGTGTTGTGGGCGTATTTCTTATAGACGTACCCAAGCTGCATAAGCCGCGCCCCGCCATTGGTGCCCCAGGCGGCTTCTGGCATGGCCTCGCGGCCATAGACGCCGTGCGCCCGGTCAGAGGCCGTCAAGGCCCGCTCCATGGCTTCCTGGTGGCCGAACCCGGCCAGTCGGGCCACGCGGTACCCGGCAAGCTGGGTGGACAGGCGGTTGAACTGCTCTGTGGCCCCGAACATCAGCATGGATTTGTTCATTGCCCCGGACCAGACGCGACCAGCTGTGGCCTGATAACTCTTGAAGGCCTCCCGGGCGAACTGCGGGTCATCCAGATCTTTGCGCTGAATCTCCCCCAGGAAGGCCCGCTCGTCAGGGGACAGGTTCTTTCTGCTCTTGCCGAGCATGAAGGCTATTGCATCGGGGAGCGACCGGACAAGCTCGGCATCGCAACGCAACAAGGAAACCTTGCTGTCCCCGGCATAAACCCGCATGGCCGGTGGAACCTGTGTGGCCAGGGTGGTCAGGTTGAGCAAGGCGCTCTTGGCGTTGAAGCCCAGGAATTTGAACGTGGCGATGGACTTGCCAAGCGATATGACCCGGTCGGCCTTTTCGGAGTTCCGAAGCTGGTCCTGCAGGTAGTTCTGCACCATCTGAAAGGTGCGAGGCTCCCGGCGGGGATCGAGCAGCAACTTACCGTCCTGACCGGTGGCGAACATGGACCGCACGGCGTTTTGAGCCGCTTCCATCTTGGCGATGCCGTAGGAAGTCCGCTGGGCGTATTGGGCGAAGCGTTCCCCGGCGTCCTCAATGTAGCCCCGGACCACGCGACCTTCCCGGCCGGTGCGGCGGATGGCCGAAGAACGGAAGCCGCGGGCTTTGATGTCGTCGGATATTTCGGCCACCAACTGTTCAAGGAACGCCTTCTTGGCGTCGTCGGGAACGCCCTTCATGCCCTTTGCCGTGCTCTCCACGACCTTGGCCACCTCTCCAAGTCGGGCAATGGCCTGCTGTGTGCCCTCACCCAGCCGGGCCACAGGCTCCATGCCCGTGATCTCCCAGCCCTTGGCGCGGAGTTCCTTTTCCAGCCCCTTTGCCTGGCGCTTCCATTCGACATGGTGCCGGGCATATTCGAAGTCACCGCCGGGCAATTTGCGCCGGGCCAGCACGGCCAGGTCGCCGGTCTGACGGATGCGCGGGGCATAGAAGCCGCGCATTTGCCCCATCTCGCCTACGGCCTCCTTGAGGCTCATCGTTACCAGCTTGCCGTCAGAGTCCCGGTATTGGATGTCCGGGTTGACGCCTTTTTCCAGCATCTCCTTGTAGGGACGAAGCCGCTCATCAAGCAGGGCGTCGTATTTGTCCCGCATGATCCGGTACATCTCCCTGACAGGCTCGGAGATATTCTGTTCGGCCATCCACGGTTCGACGGCCGGGCGGCGAATCTCCCGCACGTCGGCCACGTCGATGATCTGATTGACCATGGCCTTGGACTTCTCGGAAAGGGATTTCCACTTGTCCATGACCGTGGCGCCGTCCGGGAGGTCCAGGGCAGTATGGAGAATTTCGTGGGCGCGGTTCACGCGGTTGCGGAAGACGTCATAAATCGCCTTGGCCACCGGGTGCTTCTGGAAGGTATAGTCGGGGGTTCCCAGCCAGCGGGCCAGGGGACCTATGTCCTTTTTCATGCCTTCGGCTATGGACTTGACCGCCGCGTCGGTATCGGCCTCAAGTCGGTCTTCGGGCCGCGCCGAGAACCGCCCCTCGCCGTCGCCGGGCTTGCCAGGGGCAAAAATGCGACTTAATATTTCTCTGAAGGCTCCAGCGACTCCTCCGGTCCGCTCGCCCGAGAAATCGGGGGCCCCGGTTTTGATGGATCGCTGGAGCTTTTCTTTTAAGACCACCTCGTGCAGATAGAACCTCTGGCCATTGGCGTCCCTCTTGACCAAGGCCATACCCACATATTCTTTCCCCGCGATATGGACGGGAGCGCCCACGAAATAGCCGTCTACATCTCCTCTTATTTCGTGGCCGATCACCTTCCCTTTCGAGAGGATATCCGGGACAGCCGCAAACGCCGCGCCCTTCTCGGCCCCCATCCCATGAGCGACGGAAGATTTTGCGCCGCGCTGATCGATGGTGATGTCCCCTAGCTCGGGATTCTGGATATTGTTCCCGTACTTCTTCGCCCACCAATCACCGACGGCCTGGGCCAACTGCCCGAGCTTCGGAAACCGTGGAAATTCATCTCCCCGCAACCGGACAACGGGTTCACCTTCCAGAAATGCACGGTACTGCCTGGGGTCTTCCTTCGCGCTGAACGCCGCACTCTGGTCCGGGAACAATGAGCCAGCTCCCCTCTCTCCGCCCCTGGCCATGCGGGTCAGCGAGTCCTGAAGCAGGCTGTGCAGGTCCGCGTCCTTCGGCGTGGCCCAGCCGTGCTTGACCAGCCAGCCGCGCACGTAGTCCACGAATTTGCCCCACAGGCTGCGCTCTTTGGGCGTCAGCGCCTGACCCACATTCATCTTCTCGGCCAGCCGGGCAATGTGCTCTTCCATGGCAATATGGTCGCTGCCGTAGCCGTAGAACTGCGCACTGCGTTTGAGGAACCCGTCAAAGGCCTTGTCCGATCCGAAGACAGCCCGGAGCCCGTGGTGGGCCACGTTCTCGTGCAGCCAGATTTCCCCGGCCCGGGACTTGCTCTCCAGGTTGTCGGCCACCAGCCACACGGCCCGGCTGCCCCGGTCGTAGACGCCTTCAATGGCCCCGGTCTCGCCGGACCGGCGGTACTGATCGAGAATGTGCGGCGGCAGTTCGTCCATGGACCGCACGATGCGCACCGGTGCCGCACCCGGGGCCGCCTCGGTATAGCCCTTGATGCCGTGGGCGACGTCTTCGGGCCGAATGCCTTGGAAGGCTTCGGCCGGCTTGTCGTTGAGGTGGAAGCGAATGTCCTGGGCCGGCATGGTCGGGGCGTCTTCGAGCTTCGCCGGTAGCCGGTCCTGGCGCATGCCGTCGGGCACCAGGTCAAAACCCTGGCCCTCAGGCAGTGCCGGCCGCTCATTGATCCTGGCGGCTTCGGTCGCCGGCACGGGTGCGCCCATCTCGTCGGCCGCCCTGGCCGCCACGTCCCGGCCCTGGATGTCCTGGCGCAGAGACTCAAGCTCGGCCCGGCGGCCAAGCGGCGTGTCCAGGCCCAGGCCTTCATTGATGCGATCAGCCGGCAGACGGGTGTCCCAGGGACTGCCCTGGCCTTCCACGATGCCCGGGGCGCGCGTCTCCATGTCCTGGCGCAAGGCGTCCAGTTCAGGGCGCACCGGCCAGGACTCGGGCGCGGCCGATGCCTCCGGGCCGATCTGGCCGGCCGGGGCCGATGTTTCGGGCCGGGCCGACGTCTCCCCGTCCTTCGGCGCGACCTTGGCCGCCATGAGATCATAGACCTCCTGGAGCGTGCGCGGCCGGCCATCCTTGGCGAGGAAGATGGACTTATTGGCGGTCCCTGCCTCCGGGCTAATGTATTTGGTGGCCAAGTCATTCGGGTTCGCAGCCATACCGGTGAAGAAACGCCGAGCACCACCCTCCCCAAGTAAATGGGTCATGTAGAGTTGCCCGTCCGTGACCTGGGACGGCTCGACACCCAGGGATTTTGCCAAGCCCGTGCGGCTGTCCCGAGCGAGATAGGCCAGGGCCAGCATTTGCTGTTCCGGGTCTTTCGACCACGCATCGACGCCGTACTTGTCCAGGACAGCTTGCCGGGTGTCTCGGGTGAGCTGGCCCAGGCCAAACGCCGAAGAAGTTCCGGCCTTGACGTTGGAGTCGCCGCTCGATTCTGCATCGATCACCCGGGACAGGAACGGGCCTATATCGGAAGCCCCCACGGCGTCGGCGGCTTTCTGCGCCGGGCCGACCGGTCCGGAAGGCGCGGGCTGGCCAGCAGTCGCCGTTCCAGACTGCTGCACCTGTCCACGGTAGCTGTAATGCCAGGGTTCGCCGGCAACGTCGCGCATAAGACCGTTTTGCCCGGCGAACTGCGCCACTGTGGCCTGTTCGTCAGGTGTCAATCCCCGGGCGTTGGTGTCCACGGCCTCGCCGCGATAATGCAGCGATTTTGGTGCATGTTCCCCGGCGTTGGCGCTGGTGATCTGCAGCTTGTCGGCCAGGGCGGCATAGCCGGCGGCACGCAGGTCGGAGATGGTTTTGCCCAAGGCCTGTCCGGCAGGCGTGGCGGCCATGAACTGGCCAAGCTGATCCGATGAAAGGTGATTGCCATCCGTAGATCCAGGAAACGACGTGGCGTTGAGCTTCGCCACGTCGTAAGCATCGGCCACGCCGTGAAGCGAATCCGCCGTGGCGCGGGTGTCGATGCGGGCGGATTGATCGCCGGCCGCTACTCCCTTGCCCTTGACCACACCATGCGCACCACCAAAGACACCACCGCCGACCAGAGCGTCAGGCACTCCTTCTGTCAGGCTGGTGTTTGGATCGATATAGCCTTGGTGCACGGCGTTTTCCGCCACCTTCATGCCGCCCATGAAGGACGATCCGCCAACAGCGCCCGAGGCCACGCGCCCGGCAAGACCAGGGAGGGCTTTTTCTGCCAGACCGCCGGCCACACCGCCGGCAGGTCCGACCACGGCCCCAACGCCGACATTCGCGCCCATGGTGGCCCGGGCTACGGCATCGGCCGCCCCTTTGCGCGCTTGGGCCAGACGGTCGGACTCGGGAAGGTTGGGATCAGTTTTGGCATAGGCGTCAAGAAAAGCAGGCGTACCCCGAAGCTGGTCTTCAGGCATCGTCTCGATTTCATGGGCTGCCCGTTCCGCCCCAGAAAGACCGAAGGCAGCGCCGCCAGCCGCGCCGCCGGCAACCGTTCCAACGACTCCAGGCAGGGCAAGGCCGCCTGTTGCCAAGGTGGCCCCGGTAGCCAGGGCCATGTCAGGCGCAGCGGACAGAGCATCCCCGGCAAGCTTCCCAGCGGCCGTAACCGGATGCTTGATGGCCTCAGTCCAGGGCATGGCCTCCTGACGCTTAAAGCTCTCGGACTGCGGCGGCGCGGTCGCCTCGCGCCCGTGGTAAATGTCCCGGACAGCTTGGCCGGTTTCATCGAATCCGAGCTTTTGCATCCCGTAGCCCATGGCCGCGCCGGTCCGATCCAGGGCCTTGCGGAGCGTGACGCCGTAGTCGGTGACCGTCTGGCCATCGGAGGCGAAGACCTGGTCGAACGGATTGCCCCCTTGCGACTGGCCACCGCTGAAGACCGCGTCGAAGGGGTTGGTCTGTGGCGACGGCCCAGCGTTTTGGCCCGCGTACACTTCGTCGAATGGATTTCCCATAGTGCTTCCTACCAGCCCCATCCGTCGGCGCGGGCCATTTCTTCTGCCTTGGCCCGGTCACCCCCGGCCGCCTTGGCGTATTTGGCTGCCGTATCAGGCGTCAGGATTTGACCGTTCCCGCGCTGGACGTACACCTGTCCGGTTCCATTCTGCGCCCCGGCAGAAGCACCCGGAGTCATGCTTCCAGATTGCGGAGCGTTGCCGCCGAAACCCTGGCCGCCGGCATTAGAGTTTAAGGGCATGGTGGTGTCGGGTTCCCCATTCTGCCCGGGGATAAGGATTCCGGGGATCTTCTTCTTTCCAGTCCAATCGCTGGGATCAGGCATCATGACGACCTTGCGACGATCCTTCAGGGCATCCGTGCTGGCCTGCGTGTGCTCCAGCGTCGCGGCCTGCTGTTGCTGCTGGCCGGGGAACACCGCCTGTGCCCGCCCCTCGGCGGCAGCTGCGTTCTCCATCCCCTGGGCCGTGTGCAGGGTAGAGAGGTCCATGCCCGGCTGATAACCAGCGGCGACGGCGGCCTTGTCCTGACGCTCTCGGGAAACCCTACCGGCAGCACCAAGGGCGAAGTTGTTCCCCTGCTTCACTGCATCTTGCCAGGGCATGGCCCGGAATTGGCTGAAGTCGGCGTCCGGGAACTTCGACTGGATATAGTCGATTGCCTGATTCTTGCTGTTCTCGTCCGTGACCGAACCGATCAGATTGGACACCTCTTTGCGAAGATCCATTTCGTATTGCAGGTTGGCATGCTGCCGGTTCGCCCAATTGTAAGAGTAAGATTGCCCCTCCTTGCCAAACCCTCTGGCCGCCATCTGGCTGAGGACGTTTTGACCTGTGGCATTCGGGTCTGCCTTGAGGACGTCGTTTAACGCGTTCCTCGAACCCGTCTCGTATTGCGCATCCTGAAGCCGCTGATTGTACATGGCGGCCAGGGTATTTTCTTTCTTGATCTCCCCTAAATCGATGGGGGTAATCTGCACAGGCGTCGGAGTCTGAAAATTGGCCATGGTGACTTCTCCTATTCGTCGTGGTTTCATTTAAATGTATCTGATATTATCGCTACTTTTACAGAGAGAAAGCAGCCATCCTTCCTTTACTGGACCGTTCGCGTGTTGTTGGTCCGAACGGCGGCCATGCTCTCCCGGACCAAGCGCAAAAACTCTTCCGTGCCGGCTTCGCTCAAGGGCTGGTCACTCATAATGACGTCCCAGAGAAACGACGCGGCGTTCGCCAAATTGACCCAGCCTTGACTTACGGCCATTTCCTCCCGCAAAGCGGTAATGTGCTTTTGGTCCAGCATGTTATTCCTCCTTTTGGTCATCCCACTAGAACTGTTCACAAAGCCCAGGCCGGGAGTTCGTCCCGCCGGGCAGGTGCGTGGAGAGTTTCGGGGTTGGGCCGCGGCTCGAACAGTGAAAGGCCGACGATGATCCAGGTTCGCAGGTCCAGGCCGGCTTTCATGCCTTCGCCCGGATCCTTGCCCATGATCGGCGGGCACCGCCTGGCCTGGGGATAATTGGCGCGCCACCACAACCAGCCCTTGCGGCCGGCGGCGTCGGCGTCCAAGGCGCACAGGATCATGGGAGCATCCTTGAGGAGCGCATGGGCCTCGGCATCGGGCCGGCCCTCGGCCGTGCGCATGGCCATGGCCGCAACCAGGTCGCCGGCCGCCTGGTGGATGAGAAGCGCGTCAAGCTCTCCCTCGACGATGGCCACGGGGCGGCCTGGAGCCACGGCCAGGGCCATGGGGCCTTGGGAACTCCTCTTGACCGCCGCGTACTTTGGCAAAGGGTCCCCTTCGCGCCAATCCGGCCGGCGCACCTTCAGGGCCACCACATGCCCGGCGTGAAAGGTCGGCACGACTAGGCCCCGAGCAACCCACACCTTCCGAGGGAGGCCCGTTTCCGGGTTGAGCTCGGGCGGCAGCCCCCAGGATTCGCGGGGATCGTAGATCGTGGCCGGGTTCCAACCTATGCGGCACGCTCGGATCGTCTCCGGCGTCAGCCCGCGCCCCAGGGCGTAGGCCTGGCCCTCGGCAGACGCGGCCATCACGCCGGCGGCGTAGTCCACGAACGCGGCAGCCGTGGCCAGCCAGGCCGGGCACGGCAGAACGGAAGGCTTGGGAGTCCAGACCGCCTTTTGCTGGGGAGCCATGGCCCGGCGGCCGGGACGCGGCGTCGCGCCGAAGCGCCGGCAGGCCTCCGGGTAGGACAGGTCGTCCATATCCCGAAGGAACTGGATGCCGTCGCCGCTCCAACCGCAGGCCCTGCACCAAAATTTCCCCGACTGGCCCTTGTTGGGCCAAGCGTGAAACCTGTCGCGGCCGTCGCATTGCGGACAAGGGCCGGCCCATTCGCCGCCATCGGTCCCGGCCACGTGCTTCAAGGTTCCAGAAGGCATAAAATCCAAAATTGTCGGCATCTTAATTTACCTCTAGGGGAACGCCACTCATGCCACAAATGCCACGGGGCGAGTGGCGTTTGTGGCGTTTGTGTTGGAAACGCCACGCCCGGGAAACCGCACTATTCATGGGTTTGTGGCGTTTGTGGCGTTTGTGGCGTTTCCGATAACGCGCATCCGTGTGAGCACATGGGGGAAGACCTCGATCATCCGAGGACCGTTCGTCTTGACCATGGTTAGGCCGAGCCGAGAGCAAGCCTTGCCCACGGCTCGCACGTCGACCAGCAATGAGGGGTCGAGGCCGGCGTTGACTTTCTCGGCCACCTTGGCCGTGGGCAGCCGGCCGCCTTGTATCTCCCCCTCAAGGGACACGATGGCGGTCGCTACCCGGACATCCAAAGGAGCGCTTTCCACCACTTGGCCGGCGCTCCCAATGAGCTTCCAGGCGTGGCCCTGGTGCTCCCGCAGCCAATCCGAAAGCGCGATGGCCCCGGCCATGGTTTCTTCCTCAACCGGCGCTCGATCATCGCGCTCAAGGATTGCCGCGTGCATTTCGTGGAGGATCAAAGCCAGGCGCAAACATTGGCCGCGCAGCTTGGACAGGAGGGAATCGGAATCGTCATCGGGGCCCATCCACGCTTCCATGGCAAGACGGTCATGCCATGCCCGATAAAGCCGCTTCGCCGCGCCATCCACGCCAATAATGACCGGCTTCCCATCGTCTCCGAAGTCCAGGGCAAGGAGGGACGCGGCAAGGCTGTCGATACGTTCCCGGTCGCGGCCGTCGAATGTCGCGTCCGTCCACGTGGCCGGCTTATCCTGCACGGCTCGAATGAAAAGGAACCGGGGAAGGAAACCGGATGCCGCGTCGTGTCCGCAGAAGATCCCGGCCAAAGTCTTAGGCTGGACGGTGCCGAAGATAGACAAGGTTGCGTGTTCAATGAACCCGATCCGGGCCTTATTCGTGCGCGACACTTTCCAGGACCCGGAGTCGTAGGCGCTCATGAGGCGGGTTTTTGTGGCCCCGTCTTTGCCGGCGTACTTGTCCATGTCCATCAGCAACCCGGCCAGTTCATCCCGGCACCAGAGCAGCCCGCGGGGATTTTCGGTCAGGGCGTCGGTGATGGATTCTATGGTGGCGTCATCAAGGACCAGTTGCCGCCGCCGAGGCTGATCGGGCTTGGGACCGGGATCGTCTCCTTCTCCGCGACGGTGCTTCCGCTTGGCATCCTGCCAAGCATCCATTTCTTCTTGCCAACGGTCCTGGTTCTCGCTCCATTCCGCGTTCCAACCTTTTTCCGCCCTGTAGATGGCCCCAAGGAAAGCCCGGGTACATGGCGACTTGCCCAGCCCGCTTTTTGCTACCAGAGCAAGGTACAGGTTGGCGTGTTCTACCCAGCCGGCCTTGATGATGACGCCTCGAGCCCGGCCGATACAAGCAGCGGCCATGGCCAGGACGGCGCAGGTAGGAACTTCCAACGGAACACGGAAGGCTTCGGCCGCTGCCGTGAGAGAATCCTGAATGGGGGCTGGAAATACATGAATCGGCACGGCAGGAGGTGGCGGCAGTCTGGCGACCTCGGCCGCCTGGCCCGGTTCCTCCCCCGGCCTGACTTCCTCAGCCGCCGCTTCACGGAGCGCGGCGGCGATGACGACAGGGTCGCAAAAGTTGGACGCCTGTCCGGGTCCACCCTCAGGAGGATGGCGGCCGGAGCGTTCGGCCGCATAGGCGTTGAGGTCGATCATTGATCCGCCCCCGATGCCGGCGGGACCAGCGCGAAGAGGACAGCGGAAAGGATCTTCTCAACGGCTTCGGGAGATTCCCGCAACGCATTTACGCGTCCCTCCCTCAACTCTTTTGGGGCGCAAGCCTTGCATAGGCCGACTATGACGGTTGCCGGTCCGGGAGGCGGCCCCACAAGTACTACGGGCGATTCCATAGCCCCGGCGAACCGAGATAAGCGTCCACACAGCACACAGGGCTTGCCAAGCACGTCCAGGGCTGCTGCCCTTACGGCCAGGGGAACATGACCAGTCATGTAGGCGTTGCACCATTTGCCTGGGAGCGCTATGAGGGCGGGGAACGTGTTTCCGCTTTTCTTTTTGGCCTCGTGCCCCCGGTCAGGGCGTGAGGCCTTTTTCTTGCGCGACATGCTACGCCCCCTACGCTTTCAGGCCATCAAGAAAGACCCGAATTTCAGAGGCGCGCCAGGCGACGCAACGCGGTCCGATGCGGACAGGCTTCGGGGCCTTGCCCTCACGGACCCATTGCCACCAGGTGCTTTTGCAGACAGGGACAAGGGGGGCAATACCGCGCTTCTGGTCGCCCACCACCTGGGGTAGGCGCAACAAAGCCGAATCGGAAAGGTTCTGTGGGGTAGTCATGGGCCAAGCTCCTTTGTGTATGGCCACCAATGCAGGTGGCCCGGATCACTTGGCCCTGATATTTGTTGGACTATTCAAGCGAAAAATACCCCCCGCGTCGTAAATAATACCCAGGCATCGCAACAAAATGCCCCGGCATCGTTGACGACACCGGGGCATTCTCCACGAGGCTAGGTAATTCTTGGAATCGCCAGGAAGCCTTGTTCTGTCTAGCTTCCCACGACGTCGGTGGATTCTTCGCGGGGAATCGTCGGGCGTGCTCCAGCGCCCTTCTTCACAAGCTCGGGTGGCATCCCTGCCTTGAAGGCTTTCAGGCAGTCACCCTTGATAGTGACGCCAAGCTCGCCAGCCAGGGCCAAGACTTCCGACTCCGACCAGGGGTTGGTGCCTTGCTTCGGCCCCTCGGACGTTATGAAGTGGGCCAGCCTAGCGGCACCTGCGTAGCCGGCCGTCAGTTCTTTAACCCGGGTTTTGAGGCTACCGAGCTGCATGTTGGCATTCCCCGGAGTTGCTTCTTGGCTTGCAGGCGCTTCTTGCTCGGCCTCAAGCGCAGCTGCCCTGCCCGCCAAGGCGTCCCTGACCCGTATGGCTTCGTCACGTTCTCGCGTGGCCTCTTCAAGCCGGAGCTCAAGGTCGGCTATTGTTTGGCAAGTCTCTACAGGGGGGGCATCGCAGGAAAGTGTTTGCTCATGGCCAATAAACACTTCATTCATTACTGATTTATATTCATCGTAAAAATCATCAACTTCTTTCTTTAAGTATACATATAGCTCAGGTTGCCAGTACGATTTTATGTGTGGATGACTCGATCTAATTTGAACAATTCCATACCCTTGTTTGCATACAAAATACAGTTCTCCGCCATTGTCGATAATCGAATTTACGACAAGAGGTTTTATAACTCCTTCCATCGACATGCAATGAAGATCATATGTGGAGCATTTCCACCTTGCCAGGAGTTCCTTTGCGGTAAAAACATCCTCGCGGCTAACAACGTCGTCAGGCATTTTAAGCCCCCCTCGGCTTCATCCCTGAATTGATCCAGGGCCAGGCCGCCAGGGAAGCGGCTTTTCGCCGGGGTTCATGAGGCCCCGGCTAGGCCCTGGAAATGTCGTCTACTCGCCAGCCGCCGCGTGCAGCGGCGTCACCTTCGCCCCGGCTTTGAGCTTCTCCAAGTAGTCGGCCCAGGCCTGCATCATCTTGCGGCGCTCGGGCAAATGCTCCGCAAAGTTATAGGCCGCCCGGACAGCGTTGCGCTCGGCATGGGCAAGCTGGCGCTCGATGGCATCCCGGTTCCAGCCCATTTCATTGAGTAGGGTGCTTGCCATGGAGCGAAAGCCGTGGCCGGTCATTTCGTCCTTGGTGTAGCCCATGCGACGCAGGGCGGCCAAAACGGTGTTTTCGGACATGGGCCTTGCCGAGGTCCGCACGGACGGGAACACGTACTTGCCCGCCCCGGTCAGGGGATGCAGTTCCAGCAGGATGGCAACGGCCTGCCGGGACAGCGGCACAATATGTTGCTCCTTCATCTTCATCTTGGCAGCGGGAATGCGCCATTCGGCCTTGTCCAAGTCGATTTCTGACCATTCCGCATGGCGCAGTTCGCCGGGGCGGACAAAAACAAGCGGGGCAAGACGCAAGGCGCAACGAGCCACCATAGAGCCCTCGTAACCGTCTATGGCTCTCAGCAGTTGTGCCACGGCCTTGGGGTCCGTGAGGCTGGCGTGGTGCTTCTCCCTGGCAGGAGGCAGCGATCCGCGCAAATCGGCGGCAATGTCCCGATCAGCCTGTCCCGTGGCGATGGCATAGCGAAAAATTTGACCGCACATTTGCAGGATGCGGCGGGCGCTTTCAACGGCTCCACGGCCTTCAATAAGTCGGACGGCGGCCAAAAGCTCGGGAGCGGTAATGTCGCGGATGGGCCTGGGACCAAGGGAGGCAAAGACGTTCTTTTCAAGCCGCTGGATCACGTCCAGGGAGTGGGAGGCGGACCACTTGGGTTTGAAGCGCTCATACCATTCACGGGCCACATGCTCGAAGGTCAGGGCCTCGGCTGCAGCCTCTGCCTTCTCTTCCTGACGGGCCTTGCTCGGGTCCACGCCATTGGCAATGAGTTTACGCGCTTCGTCACGGCGGGTACGGGCGTCCTTCAATCCCACAGCAGGGTAGACGCCGAGGGAAATACGCTTCTCTTTCCCCCCGTGGCGATATTTGAGCCGCCACCACTTGCCCCCAGACGGGGCAACTTCCAAGTACAGGCCGCCACCGTCAAACAGCTTGACGGCTTTGGCTCCCGGTTTTGCGTTTCGTACTGCGGTATCTGTGAGCATCGGGGGCAACTCCTTTGCCATTCCGTGGCGCTGCCCCCATTCCTGCCCCCTCTTGCCCCCGGATGTCAATGGACGTTAAAAGACAGTCCCGGACTATCTTTCCGGGACTTCTCGCTGAATTTACTTACTTTTTGGATCGTATCGGACTTGGCTGGATCATCATTTGGCGGAGGGAGAGGGATTCGAACCCCCGGACGGGTTACCCCGTCAATGGTTTTCAAGACCACCGCCTTAAACCGCTCGGCCATCCCTCCGCAGAAAGGCTGTTTAAAGCCCTTTGCCCGCACATGCAATATCCATTTCAGCGGGTTCCGCTGGTTTGGCAGGCACATCCTATTCGCAGCCGAGCCGGCTCAATTCCGCGCGCAGCGCCTCCGGCATCTCCAAAAAGGCCAGGCCCACCCCAGGCACCGCCCGACGCCGCGCCCAGGCTTCGTGCCAGACCACCCGCGCCGGCACCGCCCCTTCCAGCACATCCGGAAACTCCACCCAGGCTGCGTCCCCCACAGCCCAGAGGGCGGTCGTAAAAAGGAAACAGCCCAGATAGGAGACATTGAGCGTGCAGGTCATTTCGCCGCTTGCGCCGAGGCTCCCGTCCCCCGGAGGGCTTCGCCGCAACACCGCCGGCAGATTCGCCTCCACCCGCTCCCCGCGGCGCAGGCTGCGCGGCAGGAAATCACGGCAGGCCGCCACAAACACCGAGAGTCCGTCCCGCGACGGCGGCCCGGCGTCCGTGCCCAGGGCATAGACCAGATCCGAGACCGGATCATATTTGAGGCGCGCCGAAGGATAAATCTCGGCCAGATGCTGCAACAGCCGTTTGTCCAGCTGTTTTTCCCGAACCAGGGTCGGCACGTCAAAGAGCACCCCGTTGTAGCGCCGACGCCGGGCCGCCTGCACCAATGCTTCCGGCGTATCGGCCACGTCGCACCCTGCGCCAAGCCGGGAAAGCTCCTCGACAAATCGGTCCCTGGCCCGTCCCTTGCGAACCACAAGCAGCATATGCATGGATTGCGACCGCCCACACGTCAAAGTCCCGGACAAACAACCCGTCCGTACCAGGGCGGGTACCCCGCATGCCCTGCACCGCCTGTCGGCCGTTGCCAAGCCTGGCAGGCCGGCGCAGGCGACTGCCGCTCCCGACCGCAGCACCATTTCGGCCGATCGAGCCAGGCGCCGGCCTTGACGTCGTCGCAGCCCGCGGCCGGAAACCAGCCCCCGGCCAGGGCGAAGACCAGCTGACGCAGGCCTTGAGATCGCCGCAGCCGGCCCCGGGCAGCCCCGAAATCCAGGCCGGACGGGGCTGCTCTACCCCTTGGCCCGGCTGGCCTCGATGAGCTTTCGCGCCCGCTCGGCCAGGGTGCCGACCTCGGGTTTGGTCACCTGGTCATCCGCGCCGACCGACAAACCCTTGTGGTACAGCTGGTCGTTAATGAGCGACGAGAAAAGGATCACCGGCAATGTCTTGAGCACCGGGTCGTCCTTGATTTTCTTGCACAACGTATGCCCGTCCATGGATGGCATTTCGATGTCGGTCACAACCAGACTGACGTTGGACGTGAGCGGCGCGCCGCCCTTGGCGGCCGCCTCGCGCCATGCCGCCAGCCGGTCCCAGGCGTTTTGCCCGTTAATGTCCTGAATGACCTCGAATCCGTCTTTTTCCAGATACGAAGCGATGAGCCGGCGAATGGAGTTGGAGTCGTCCACCACCAGCGTCTTCAAGGGGGCCTGGGCAGGATCGGGCACGGACAGCTGTTCCCGTTCACGCTCGGTCTTCATGGCCAGGGCGGGATTTAAATCCCAGATGATCTGCTCCATATCGAGCAGCAACACGATGTGGTCCGGGAACTTGACCACGCCGGTGAAATTATTGGCGGCAAACTGGGCCACGTAGCCCGAGGGCGGTTCCACCTCGGACCAGCTCAGGCGGTGGATGCGGGTGACGCCCGACACCATGAAGGCGTTAATGACCTTGTTAAACTCCGAGACGATGACCTTGGTGTTCTCGTCCCGAGCCATGGGCTTGCCGAGCCACAGGCTCAGATCGATCAGCGGAATGACCCGCGAGCGCAGGTTGAACGTGCCGATCACGCAGGGGTGCGGCGTCTGGGGCATCTCCGTGACTTTGGGCAACCGGATGATCTCCAGCACCTTGGCTACGTTGACCCCGTAATACGCCCGGTACGGCTTGCCGCCCGGCTCGGTATCCTCATCGATGTAGAACTCGATGATCTCAAGCTCGTTGGTCCCCGTCTCCAGCAAAATATTGGTTTGCGCCATCGCCGCCCTCGAATGCCGTTGGCCCCTGTGGGCTATTTGTGATGTATCCGTCCGCCTGCCCTTGCCCGAAGCCTCCGGATGCGGCAGGCCCCACCATAAGCTTTAGCCGTTCGCAGCCGGACACGCAAGCCTTTGCCGTTCCAACCCACGCCTTTACAGGCACCGCTTCCCTGGACTACAACGCCGCCGGAGTCCCAAACGCCAAGCCCTGTCCGGCGAGCACATATTTTGAGCCTTCCCAAAACAGCCTATATCCTCTTGTGGTATCCACTGCCCTCGGAAACCTTTATTTTCCGCGAGGTGGAGAACGCCAAAGCCGCCGGGATGCCCTTTTCGGTCTATTCCCTCTATGGCGAGGCCCGCAAACACCTTTCGCCCCAGATGGCTGCCGTGGCTCCGTCGGTCACCCGGCTCGGCGCGCGGGCCATTCCCGCCGTCCTGGCCGACATGGCCTGGTGGCTGCTTACAAAGCCCATCGAATCGGCCCGCATCCTGGCCACGATTCCCTGGCGGCGCTGGAGCTGCCTGGAGGTGGCCGGCGAGAACATCCTGGCCATGTGCGCCGGATTTTCCCTGGCCCGGCGGTTTCTGGCCGACGGCATCGAACACATCCATGCCGGCTGGGCCAATGGTCCGGCCACGGCCGCCTGGGTGGCCTCGCGCCTGACCGGCCTGCCCTTTTCCTTTTCCGCCCGGGCCGGCGACATCTACCCGCCAGACGGCGCACTGGCCGAAAAACTGTGCGCCGCCGTGGCTGTCCACACCAACAACAAGGCCAATATCGCCTATCTGGCCGGACAGGCCCCCCAGGCGGCCGGCAAAATCCGCCAGATCTACAACAGCCTGACACTGACCGGCCGCACCCCCTCGCCCGTGCACATGGAGCCGCCCTACCGCCTGCTGGCCGTGGGCCGGTTTTGCCGCACCAAGGGCTTTGACGTCTTAATCGACGCCTGCGCCCTCCTGGCCCGCCGCAATTTCCCCTTCCAGCTCACCCTGGTCGGAGCCGGGCTGCCCCTGCCGACCGCCCGCATCCGCCGCCGCATCCGGGCCCATGGCCTGCGCGCCCGGGTCTTTTTGCCCGGCTTTGTCAGCCACGACCGCATGAGCGAACTCTACGCCGCAACCGACATCTTCATCATGCCAAGCGTCATCCACGCCTCCGGCGACCGCGACGGCATCCCCAACGTCATCATGGAGGCCCTGGCCCACTGCATTCCCGTGGTGGCCACCAACGTCAGCGGCATCCCGGAAGTGGTGGAAGACGGCGTCACCGGCAGGCTCGTCCCCCAGCGCAACCCGGAAGCCATTGCCGAGGCCATTATGGCCCTGGCCGGGGACCGCAACGCCGCCCTGGCCCTGGCCAAAGCCGGCCAGGCCCGCGTGGCCGCCCTGTTCGACCCCGAAACCAACACCCGGTCGATCCTCGATTTCTTCGCCACCATGCCCGTCAGGAGGTCCCGTTAGCCATGTGCGGCATTGCCGGTTTCATCTGGCCCGGGACAGCAACGCCGCCGCCGGCGGACGAACGTCGGGCGCTGTTGTCCGCCATGACCGGGGCCATGGCCCATCGCGGCCCGGACGGCGAAGGCCTGCTCATCGACGGCCCGGCCGCCCTGGGCCACCGCCGCCTGTCGATCATCGATCTGGCCGCCGGCTCCCAGCCCATGGAAGATCCGGACGGCCGGGCCGTCGTCACCTTTAACGGCGAAATCTACAATTACCGGGAACTCAAGGCCCGCTACGCCGCCCGGGGCTTTCGTTTCCGCACCAATTCCGACACCGAGGTCATCCTGGCCGCCTGGCTGCTCGACGGCCCCGAGGGCCTGAACGCCCTGGAAGGCATGTTCGCCTTTGCCCTGTGGGACCGGGCCAGTCGCACGCTCTTTGCCGCCCGGGACCGCTTCGGCAAAAAGCCGTTCTGCTACACCATCCAAAACGGCGTCTTCGCCTTTGCCTCGGAACTGACCGCCCTGGCCAAGCTGCCCTTTTTGCGCCTGGAAACGCCGGTTTCCGCCTTGATGCGCTTTGTGGCCTACGAATACGTGCCCACCCCGGAGACCATCTACAAAGACGTCTTCAAGCTGCGCCCCGGGCATTATCTCCTGTGGCGCGACGGCCAACTGACCACCGCGCCCTACTGGGAAATGCCCCTGCCCGGTCCCGAGCCCAAAGAGTCGGAAGAGGAACTCTGCGAAAAGCTGCGCCTGCTCCTGGCCCAGGCCGTCAAACGCCGGCTGGTGGCCGACGTGCCCCTTGGCGTCTTTCTCTCCGGCGGCCTCGATTCCTCCACCGTGGCCGCCCTGACCGCCGGCATGGTCAGCCGCATCAAGACCTTCAGCATCGGCTTCACCGAAGCCTCCTACGACGAATCGCGCTACGCCAGGCTCGTGGCCTCGCGCTTTGCCACCGACCACCACGAGCGCATCCTCTCGGCCGACGCCTGCGGTTCGCTGTTGCCGGAAATCGTGGCCCGCTTCGACGAACCCATGGCCGATCCGTCCATCGTGCCCACCTACCTGCTCTCCCAGGTGACCCGGGAAAACGTCACCGTGGCCCTGGGCGGCGACGGGCCGGACGAACTGTTTTACGGCTATGAATATTTCCCGGCCTTTCGTCTGGCCGCCGGCTACGACAAGCTGCCGGCCTTCGTGCGCCGCCGCCTGATCGAACCGCTGGCCAAAATGCTCCCCCACTCGGCCGGCTACGTGAATCCCCGGTTTGTGGCCGACACCTTCCTGGCCGGCGCAACCGCCCCCCAGTGGCTGCGCGTCCAGACCTGGCTGTCCGCCTTCACCGCCGAGGCCCAGGCCGGCCTGTGGCGCAATCCCGCCCCGGGAATGCTCGCCCCGCAACAGCTCTTTGCCCCCACCCGGGAGCTTTTTGACAGCTACGCCGCCGACGATCCCCTGGCCCGGGTCGGTTACGTCTTCGCCCGCCAGTACATGCTCGATTACATCCTGGTCAAAGTCGACCGCTGCTCCATGATGCACTCCCTGGAAGCCCGCGCCCCCTTCCTGGACCGCGATCTGGCCGAATTCGTCTGCCGCCTGCCCTCGCATTACAAACTGCGCGGGACCAAACGCAAATATCTGCTCAAAAAGGCCGTGGCCGATCTGCTGCCCAAGGGCATCCTGGGACGCGGCAAGCGTGGGTTCCTCATCCCCACTGCCGACTGGCTGCGCAAACAACTGCGCCCGCAAGTCGATGTCCTGCTCGGGGAACGCCATCTGACCGACCAGGGCATCTTCAACCCCAAGGAAATCACCCGCCTGGTGAGCGAACACGCCACCGGCGCGGCCGATCATCGCAAAAAACTCTGGACGCTCCTTGTCCTGCAACTCTGGCTCGCCACCCACAAGCCAACCATCATCCCGTGAAAGCACACCTCGATCCGGCCCGCCCGGAATATGCGCTGACCCGCGACGCCCTGCAGGCCACGGGTCGCCGCGACATCCTCCTGTTCCTGCTCGTCTCGACCATCGCCTCCACGGCCGGCATCCAGGCCTGGCAGACGCTTATAAACAACTTCGCCGTGGAAACCGCCCACCTCGGGGCCGACGCCGTAGGCTTCGTCCAGTCCATCCGCGAGGTGCCGGGCTTTCTCTCCATGCTCGTCATCTATGTGCTGCTGCTCTTGACCGAACAGCGCGCCGCCTCGTTGTCCATCCTGGTGCTCGGCATCGGACTGGCCGCCACCGGCTATTTCCCAAGCTTCTGGGGCCTGACCGCCACCACGCTCGTCATGTCCACGGGCTTTCATTATTACGAGCCGCTCAACCAATCGCTCACGCTGCAGCATTTCAACACCTTCGAGGCCCCAGTGGTGCTCTCGCGCATCCGGGCCGTGGGGGCCCTGGCCAACATTGCCGTTGGCATCCTCATCTATTTCATGGCCGACGCCATGGGCTACAAGGGCATGTTCGCCGTGGTCGGCGCGGTGGTGGCCATGGTCGGCGTGTGGGGGCTTTGCAAGAAACCCTGCGAAACCAATGTCGCGCCCCAGAAAAAGAAGATGTACCTGCGGCGCAAGTACTGGCTCTACTACCTGCTGACCTTCCTGGAAGGCTCACGCCGTCAGATTTTCATCGTTTTCGCCGTCTATCTGCTGGTCAAGAAATTCGACTACTCCATCCAGTCCATCACCATTTTGTTCGTCATCAACAACGCCATCAACTATTTCCTCAATCCCATGATCGGCCGGGCCATCAACCGCTTCGGCGAACGCCAGCTCCTGTCCATCGAATACGCCGGCATGATCGTCGTCTTTCTCGTCTACGCCTACACCGACTCCCACATCATAGCCGGGACGATGTTCGTGCTCGATTACCTGCTGTTTAATTTCAACGTGGGCGTGCGCACCTACTACCAGAAGATCGCCGCTCCCGAAGACATGGCCTCGGGCATGGCCATGGGTTTTACCATCAACCACATCGCCGCCGTGGTCGTGCCTGTCCTTGGCGGCATCCTGTGGATGGTGGACTACAAGATCCCGTTTTTCATCGGCGTGGGCCTGGGCGTCGTCTCCCTGGCCTTCACCCAGTTCATCCGCACGCCGGCCAAGGCGTAGCAACCCGCCGCCGGGGCGCACCCCGGCGGCACCCACCCATCATTGCCACAACAACCAACATGCGCAGTCTGTTGCGTTGCCAGCCATATCCTGTATGATTGATTGCATTCTGTCCTTCCCCGGACTCTGATCCAAACCTGAGGAGGCATGGTGCGATGCATCTGAAAAAGACCTTCAGGACGGTCTTTCTGGTCCCGCTGCTGCTGATTGTGGCGGCCGGCCTGGGCGGCTTGGTCTGGCTTGGTGCATCCAGCACCGAAGACGCCTCCACAGCCACGTTCCGGGATGATCTCCCGGTCATCGCATCGGCCATCGTCAGGGATGTCTCCGAATCCATGCAGCTCAAAGCCCAGGCACTTCGTGCCTGGGCCAGCCTGCCCGTGGTCCAGGCCGCAGCCGCCGGCGGCCAGCATGAAGCCTTCCAGAAATTCATGGGCGACACCATCGCCGTCATGCCCTCCCTTGGCGTCGCCTACACCAACCTGTACGCCATGGACGGAAATCAGGTGGCTTCCTCCAGGCCGGGACCGCTGGCCGGGACCAACATCGCCAGCCGTGACTATTTTCAGGCCGTGATCAAGGACGGCAAGGACCAGTTCCTGTCCAAGGCCCTGATCAGCAATCTCACCCAAAAACCGGTGGCCATCTTTTCCCAGGCCGTCAAATCCCCCCAGGGCGCACTGGTCGGGCTGCTGACGGCGACGGTGGACCTCCAAAACCTGACCGACTCCATCACCGCCATCCGCATCGGCTCCACCGGCCGCGTCCTGGTGTTCGAAGCCGACGGGGCAGCCATCGCCCATCCTGATCCGGCCCAGATACTCAAAAAGGATGCGGCCAACGACCCCTTCATCCAGCAGGCGCTTGCCAGCCAGGACAAGGGCCTGCGGACCGCTCCGGACGGCCGGATCGCCATGGTGACCCGGGACGCCTTTACCGGTTGGGTCTTTGCGGTCATGGCCCCGATGGAGGATCTGCACGCCCGGGTGCAGTCCACGGTCGGACGTCTGGCCCTGCTGGCCGGCCTGATCGTCGTGGTGTTGATCGCGGTGCTGTGGGCCATGACCGCCCGGATGGTGAGCGCCCCGCTGACCCGCTGCGTGGCCTTCGCCAGGGAGGTCATGGCCGGAAACCTGGACCGGGAATTGCGGACCGACGCCGTATGCACGGAGTTCCGGGAACTGGCTCAGTCCCTTGGCAGCATGGTGGCCGCCCAGAAACAGGCCCTGGCCGATATTGCCGAAAAAGAAGTCCTGGCCCAGGCCGAGACTCGAAAAGCCGTCGACGCCACCCGCCAGGCCAAGGACGCCCTGGAGCTGGCCCAACGCTCCAAGGCCGAGGGCATGTGCGCCGCTGCCGACAAGATCGAGGATGTCGTCGGCATCATCAGCGCCGTGTCCGGCGCGTTGTCCTCCCAGGTGGAGCAGTCCAGACGAGGGGCCGAAACCCAGGCCCGACGCCTGGACGAGACCGCCACGGCCATGGAAGAGATGAGCGCCACGGTGCTGGAGGTGGCCAAGAACGCCGCCAACGCCGCCGACACGGCCAACAACGCCAGGGGCAAGGCCCAGGATGGGGCGCAGCTCGTGTCCCAGGTTTTGACGGGCATCACCCGGGTGCAGCGGGAAACCCTTGATCTCAAGAGCGACATGACCGAGCTGGGCCAGCAGGCCGACGGCATCGGCCAGGTCATCAATGTCATTTCCGACATCGCCGACCAGACCAATCTGTTGGCGCTCAACGCCGCCATTGAGGCGGCCCGGGCCGGTGAAGCCGGGCGGGGCTTTGCCGTGGTGGCCGACGAAGTGCGCAAGCTCGCCGAAAAGACCATGACCGCCACCTCGGAGGTGGGCAACGCCATCCGGGCCATCCAGGCGGGAACCCGGAAAAACATTGAGGGCGTGGACAGCGCCGCTGCAGGCATTGACCAGACCACGGGTCTGGCCAACCAATCCGGGACGTCCCTGGGCGAGATCGTTTCCCTGGTGGACCTGTCCACGGATCAGGTGCGTTCCATCGCCACGGCCTCGGAGGAGCAGTCGGCCGCCTCGGAGGAGATCAACCGGTCCATTGCGGACGTCAGCGCCATTTCCAGCGAAACGGCGGACATCATGCTGCAGGCGGACCGGGCCGTGGGCGAGCTGGCCGATCAGGTCCAGGCCCTGCGGGATCTGGTCGCCGCCCTGCAGGCTGAAGGCAGCGCCACAACGACCGCCCTGCCCGGTGGGCCGGCCGCCGGGCGGCCCGGGCTGCCGGCGGGGCGAAAATCGTAACCCGGTCCCCGGCCCCTCCCCCCAGGCGTTGCCCCGGGACCGCCAGGGCAGCGCCCAGCCCCCACCCGGAGAGGCCGCGCCTCTCCGGGTGGGGGCTGGGGCAACGCCCCTAGGATTACCGTCCGCCGGTGCCGCAGCCGGAGCGCACGGACTGGCAGTAGGCGACGCAGGCTCTGTCGCCGCGGCATTTGGCCACGCAGGACTGGTACTGTTTGGCGCATTGTTCCGGGGTTTCCGGCGCGCCGTTGCCGATAGAGGCGAGCATTTGCTGGGTGACCTGGATGGTGGGCAGATTGGGGGCGATGGTTGCGCCCGAGGTGATTTGCAGGACAGCCCCGCAGGTCAGGTAGCATTGGGGGGCAACGGCGTTGCAGACAACGCTCGGATCATGGTTTGAGCCGTAGGGCATGACAATGGCCGCGACGGGTGCGCCGTCGGGTTTGACGCAATACAGCTGGGTTTGGGCAAAGGCGGCGGTGGCCGCGAGCAGCAGGCCCATGACGAAAAACGAGACGACGAGACGTTTCATATGGGTTTCCTCCTTGCGGAACGGTTCTCCGCTATCCGAGGGCTACAACAAATTCTGGCTGTTGTCATGAATTTGGTTTAGAGAAGTGCGGTTGGCGCGGGAGTTGGAACCGTTGGAAATGGGCTGATCCCCGTTGACTTTTTCTGGGGGCCTGTGCTAGGCCTTCGCGACTTGTGAAGTTGTGCACGAGCGCAGGCCCGACGGGCCATGGGGCGCGTCGCCTGTCGCAAGGCGGGAGCCTTTCCAATGCTTGGCAAGTTGATCAAGGACAGAAATGTTCGCGAGTCCATCGCCTCAGCTTCGGTGATCGGACTGAATCTGGTTTCGGCCACCTTCGTGGGACTGCTCCTGGGATGGTGGTTGGACCGCTGGCTTGACACCAAGCCCTGGCTTCTTTTGACGTTTTTAATTTTGGGCATTGCCGCCGGTTTTAAAAACGTCGTAATTGAGGTCAGAAAAATCCAGAAGGCTGACGCCGAGGAACACGAAGATCATGGCGACACGGATGCGAAACCTTAGGGACGGACTGGAGCGCTGGCTTTTTCGGCGCGGCTACGTCCATCCCGAGGTGCGCGAGCTGGTGCGCAATCAGGTGGTCATTACCGCCCTGGTCTGCGCGGCCTGTCTGCCGTTTTCCGGAGTATCCGCGGCAGCCTGGTCCCTGGCCGCCGGCACGCTCATTATCAGTTTGAACTTTTGCTCGCTGGCCAAATTCGGCCAGCAGATCACGGGATATGGGAACAAGCGCGAGGCCATCGCGGCGGTGCTGGTCCGGTTTTATTCTCGGCTGGCGCTGACTGGTTTCGTGCTCTTTGGTTTGATTGTCTGGTTCGGGGCTTCGCCGTTGCCGCTTTTGGCCGGCATTACGACGGTGGTGGTTAACTTCCTCGTCTGGGGCGTCGCGCGCCACGCCGGCTCCAAGACGCACCAAACGCTTACGGGAAAGGAGGCATAGGACATGGCTGGTGGGTTGCCGCATCCGATTCTGCTCGTCGACGAGGTCGCGAAGAACGTTGGGCTGTATAAGCTCAACGATGTCTTCCACGCCCAGGTCATCGACACCAACGTCATTTACGCCTGGTTCGCCATGGGCCTGCTCATCATCTTGGGTATGCTCGCCACCCGCAAGCTCGCCATGGTGCCGAGCGGGTTGCAGAACTTTTTTGAAGTCGTCGTCGGCGGACTCGAATCCTTCGTCGTCGAAAACATCGGCGAAAAGGGCCGCAAGGTTTTTCCGTTCCTGTGCGCCCTGTTCCTGTTCATCATCACCGGCAACCTGATCGGTCTGGTTCCCGGCCTCGATTCCCCGACCAACAACGTGAACACCAACGCCGCCATGGCCTTGACCGTGTTCGCCTACTACAACTTCTGGGGCATCCGGATGTGGGGCGCCGGCTACATCAAGCATTTCATGGGTCCCTTCTGGTGGCTCGTGCCCCTGATGCTGCCCATCGAAATCATCTCGCACCTGGCCCGGCCCCTTTCGCTCACCCTGCGTCTGTTCGGCAACGTGCGCGGTGAAGAAATCGTCCTGGTCCTGCTTTTCGCCCTGGCCCCGGTCGTCGGCACGTTCCCGATGTACTTCCTGTTCTCGCTGGCCGACTGCATCCAGGCCTTCGTGTTCTTCATGCTGGCCATGATCTACCTCAAGGGCTCGCTGGAACACGCGCATTAGAATTCGTGGGGAAATGGTCCTTAGGACCGTAACTTTAAACACCTGTTTTCAGGAGGATCGACATGCGTAAGGCTTTCATGACCATCTTCTCGACCGCTGCCCTGCTGTCCCTGGCTTCCGTTGCCTTCGCCGCCGGCGACGCCATGGGCGCCATCGGCACCATCTCCTGGGCCACCGCCATCGGCATGGGTCTGGCCGCCGCCGGCTGCGGTCTTGGTCAGGGTCTGGGCCTCAAGGCTGCCTGCGAAGGCACCGCCCGTAACCCCGAGGCTGGCGGAAAAATCACCGTCACCCTGATTCTCGGTCTGGCCTTCATCGAATCCCTGGCCATTTACGCCCTGGTCGTCTGCCTGATCCTGCTCTTCGCCCACCCGTTCGCGAAGATCATCACCGGCTAATGACGGTATGACCCGAAAGGAGGCCGGGCTTCCGGCCTCCTTTTTTTTCCACCCACCCTGCACGCACCAAAGGATGCCGCGCCTTGAAAAGCGAACACATCCCCAAGGCCACGATCAAACGTCTGGCCATGTACGTGCAAGTGCTCGAAACGCTCAAGCGCGAAGGTTCGCAAGTCGTTTCCTCCGAGCTGCTCGCCCGTACCTGCTCTGTCAATCCCTCACAGATTCGAAAGGATCTGGCCTATTTCGGCGAATTCGGCGTTCGCGGCGTCGGCTACCATGTCCAGGATCTCATCTATTCCATCAAGCATTCCCTGGGCGTTGACCGCGTCTGGAAATGCGCCCTGGTCGGCGTCGGCAATCTGGGCAAGGCCTTGCTCCGCCATCAGGATTTCAAGTTCCGCGGCTTTGACATCGTCGGGGCCTTCGACTGCGACCCCTTTAAGATCGGCGAGGAAATCTCCGGTCTGGAAGTGGTCTGCACCCGCCGTCTCAAGGATGCCGTCAAGGAACTGGGCATCGAGATCGGGCTTATCACCACGCCGGTCAACCGGGCCCAGCGCGCCGCCAACTTCCTCATCGAAGCCGGCGTCAAGGGCATCATCAACTACTCCCCGGCCATGCTGACCGTGCCGGCCGACATCTACGTCGAGCACGTGGACTTTTTCCACCACTTCTATTCCGTGGCCTTTTCCATCACGCTGGACCGCCACCAGGATCGGATAGGGGGCGAAAACGCCGCCGACGACGACGATTGACGCCACAGACGTCCGACGCCTTCAGGCAGGTTCCTTGACTCCCGGCTGCGGCCGGGTTTCTTTTTTGGGCCGCCCACCCAGCGAAAAGGAGCAACCATGCACGACGCCCAGCCAGGGGCCGCAGGGAGCGGCAGCGCCTGGAAAAAAGCCTTGTCCCTGACGCTGCCCGTCACCCTGGGCTATGTGCCGGTGGGCATGGCCTATGGGGTCCTGGCCGGCAAGGCCGGGTTGTCGGCACTAAACGTGCTGCTCATGTCGATCCTGGTCTACGCCGGTTCGGCCCAACTGGTGGCCGTGGGCCTTTTTGCCGCCGGGGCGAGCGCAGCGGCCCTGATCGCCACGACCTTGGCCGTCAATCTGCGCCATGTGCTCTTTTCGGCGGCCATGGCCCCGCTGCTCGCCGGCTGGCGCAAGCGGGAACTGGCAGCCTTTGCCTTTGAACTGACGGATGAGAGCTTTGCCCTGCACGCCGCGCGCTTTGGCCGGGGCGACCGGGACAAGGCCGTGACGCAAAAGATCAATGTCCTGGCCCAGGCCTCCTGGGTGGCCGGCACGGCCCTGGGCGTGGCCCTGGGCGACGTCCTGGGCGACGGACGGGCCTTTGCCCTGGATTTCGCCTTGCCGGGCATGTTTCTGGCCCTGTTGGCCGGCCAGCTCGGCAGCCGGTCCCAGGTGGCGGCGGCGGTCAGCGGCGGCGGCCTGTCCCTGCTGGCGTCCGGACTGGGGCTCACCGGCTACGGAGCCTTGGCGGCCGGGCTGATCGGGGCCGGCTGCGGCCTTGGAGTGGAACGATGGATGACGCGACAGCCTTCCTGACCATCGCCGGCATGGCGGCGGTCACTTACGCCACCCGCAGCGGGCCGCTGCTCTTTCTGGCCGGCCGGACCCTGCCGCAAGGAGCCATCCGGTTCTTGGCCCATGTCCCGGCAGCCGTGCTGGCTGCGTTGGCTGCCCCGGCCCTGCTGCGGCCCGAGGGCCGTTTCGACGCCAGTCCCGGCAACGTCATTTTCTGGGCCGGTCTGGCCGCCTTTGCCCTGGCCCTTCGGACCAAGGGCTTTTTCGGCCCGGTGGCCTTGGGCATGGGGCTTGTGGCCGCAGCCCGTTACATCTGGGGCGGCTGACCGGCCGGCCGGCTCAGCTCATGCGGCGTCCGACCAGCCGATACCGGGTGGCCGGGCCTTTCCCTTCCTTGAGTACGATTCCCCGGGCAACCAGATCGCGCAGGTCGTGCTGGGCGGTGCGCTGGGGCACATCGTTGCCGACGGAATCCTGATAATCCTGCCGGGAAAACGTCGGCCGGTCGAGCAGGGAGCGCAGGGCCTTGCGTTGCCGGGCGGACAAGGGGGCGTCCAGAGCCTGCGGTTCGCTTTCGCCAGGCCCGCCGGCCTGGGGCTGCCCGCCAACCGCGGTCTCGCCGGGCGTCTCGTCTTCAAAATGGATGTCTTCGGCCAGGATGAGTTCCCGCTCGGCCAGGGCTGCGGCCCGGATGATGCAGTTTTTGAGCTCCCGGACGTTGCCCGGCCAGCCATGCTGCAGCAGTTTGTCCAACGCTCCCCGGGACAGGGACAGCTCGCCCTTGCCCATGCGCCGGGTCGCCAGCTTCAGGAAATAGCCGGCCAGCACCGGGATGTCGTCCTGGCGTTCGCGCAAAGACGGGGTGGAGACGGCCAGGACCTGCAAGCGGTAGAAGAGGTCTTCCCGGAAGGTCCCCGAGGCCACGAGATCCTTGAGATTGACGTTGGTGGCGGCGATCACCCGGGCGTCGAAGGCCTGTTCCTCGTCGCTGCCCAGGGGACTGATGCGCCGGACGGACAAGGCCCGCAGGAGGGCCTGCTGCACCCGGGGCGAGGCGTTGCCGATTTCGTCGAGGAGCAACGTCCCGCCGTCAGCGGCCAGAAACGCGCCCTTGCGGTCGCTCTTGGCCTCGGAAAAGGCCCCCTTGATATGCCCGAAAAGGGCATCCATGAGCAGATTCTCGTCCAGGGCCCCACAGTTGATGGAGATAAAGGGCATGTCCTTGCGCCGGCTCAGGCGGTGTACGGCTTCGGCCGTCAGTTCCTTGCCCGTCCCGGTCTCACCGATAATGAGCACATCGGCGTCGGTGGCGGAAATTTTCTGGATACGCTCCAGGAGCCGGTTCATGGCCGAGCTTTCCCCCACCAGATCTTCCAAGGCCTCGCTTGGCAATCCTTGGCGCGATAGTGGCGTGACAAGCTGCACCCGCTCTCTGGCGCGAACCGACCGCAATCGTTCGTCCCGGACCTTGATTTCCATTTCCTTGGAGAGCAAGGCCGCAACCAGGCGGTTGATGGCGCGCTTGAGCGTCGAGGTATCCAGGTCGCTGTCCGGGAGTTCTATCTCGTGCAGCCGCCCTTCCAGGCGCATGGACCGGACTTCCTCGGCCAAGCGGAGAATGGGTTTGGTGATGACCCGGGCCAGCAGGATAATACATCCCGCCATCGTCACAATCGCGCCAAGCGTGGTGACGAACAGAATGTTGAACTGGCCGAACTCCGCCGCCCGAGGCAGCAGACTGCGGTCGATATAGACGATGCCGCCGATAATCTCCGAACCCTCGGCATCGCCTCCCCGGAAGCGGACCGGGGCATACCCGATATAATCCTCGCTGGAGGCAATCTTGGACGGACCGAAATCGGCCTCGCCGCGTTCGATGCCGGAAAGGCCCTGTTGCATGGCGCTGATCATCCGCCAGAAAGTCTCGTGGCGCGGTCCGGGCCGAAACGCCCCGTCATAGCCGGGCTTGCCGTGATCCCCGGACAGACCGACCTTGGCGCTTTCCACCGAGAGTTGGCGCTGGGGATCATCCACATTTTCCGACTGGAAGAGAAACCAGCCCCGCTCGTCAAGAAACAGGCTCAGACGGTTCTCTGCGGTGCGATTGAAGCCCAGCAGCGGCGAACGCGGCGAATTGTAAAGGGACAGGACATTGCGCAATTGCCGGGCATCAATGGACAGGATCAGGTACCCGGCCAGCCGGCCGTGCTCTTCGAGCACCGGGGTGGTCAGGCGCAGGACCGTCAGATCCCGCTGCCGCGGCTGGGTCCCAAACCCGGTCGGCGGATAATACACGTCCAGCAGTTCAGACAGGGCCACCTGCCCCCGCCCCAGCCCGACAGCTTTGCGCGATACCACAAACGGGCTGTTTTTGGCCTGCTGCACGTATTCCGCCGGCACCTCCTCAACGCGCTCGCCATTGGTCAAAAAGGCATATTGGTTGTCGGCCCCTTCGCCGACATAGGCCGCCTCGGCGTACAGCTCCCCCCGGGCGGAGGCCGAGGCGTCCATGAAATTGCGCAACCGCTCCCGGGTCATGGGGCGATGGGCCAGGGCCACGATATCCTCCCGGCAGCCTTCCAGGACGATCTCGATTTCATGGGCCTGGGCCAGGGTCATGGTCAGGGAACTGCGGCCCAGGGCCAGATCGATATAGCGGTTGGAAAAGAGGTTGAGCACAAACCCCGTGGCTCCAAGGGTCAGGATGACCGGCGGGATCAGGAAGACAAGGAGTTTTTTGCGGATGCTCCAGTCTGAGAGACCGCTTGGGGACGTCACCGGGAATACGACGCGGGGGTTTCGCCGAAACAGGTGCAGCATGGGGACTCCGGGGCGGCCAAACCGACTGGCGCGTTTTGCGGGATACCACTGATCTGGCGCTATTAATGCGCAAAATACCCGCAACTTTGTCAAGCGCTTTTTTTCACGAAACTATTTTAATCAATAAATTCAACATATAAATCACGATGGCACACCCCTTGCTTTAATAGGAGCGAAACCGGCGACCCGCAACGCGCCGGATCAAAAAGGAGGTGTTCTCATGCAGATTCTCGTGGCACTCGATCAATCACCTTTTGCCGTAACCGTTCTGGATAAAGCCATCGCCCTGGCCAAGCAACAGGGAGCGACCCTGTCCATCATGACCGTGGCCGAGGACTTTCTCGATCTGGGCGACTACCTGGACGTCAACTCTATAAGCGATAAAATTTTAGCCTCTACCAAAGTGGCTGCTGAGAATTACACTGCCGTGGCCAAAAAGGCCGGCATCGACGCCAAGGTTGTGGTCGAACAGGGTGTTTCCCCGGCCGACCTGATCATCGCCCATGCTGAAAACAACGGCATCGACATGATCGTCATGGGCCACCAGGGCAAGAAAGGCCTGTCGAAATACCTGATCGGCAGCGTGGCCGCCCGCGTGGTTTCCCACGCGCCGTGTTCGGTTCTCGTGATCCGCTAACACTCCAGGGGGAAGAGATGAACGCCAAAATCAAGGTCCTGTTCGCCACCGTCCTGACCTTCGTCCTCATGGCCCCGGCCATGGCCTTTGCCGCCGGCGGCGGCGGAGCGCCCATCGTCATGGTGGCCGACACCAGAAAGCTCTCCGGCATCATGGCCTGGTGGGGCAACCTCTATAACGAGTCCCACCTCTACTTCACCATCCTGACCGTCATCCTTATTCCGCTGATCGGCGTCATCTTCGGCGTGCTGGCCGACATCATCATGCACTTCATCGGCATCGACCTGAAGTCCCGCGACCTGGCCGAACATTAAACCGGACCGCTAGGCGAAAAGGAGAATCCACATGGAATGGCTTTATATCCTCATGCCCATCGCGGGCGTTAAAATCTTCTGGCCGGGCCTTATCATTCTTGGCATCGGCGTTGGCGTCATCGGCGGCTTCTTCGGCATGGGCGGCGCCTGGATGGTCACCCCGGGCCTCAATATCCTCGGTTTCCCCATGGCCTTCGCCATCGGCACCGACATCGCCCACATGGCCGGAAAATCGCTTATTTCCACCATGCGCCACGGCAAGTTCGGCAACGTCGATTACAAACTCGGCTTCATCATGCTCTTTGGAACAATCGCCGGATTTGAAGTCGGCGCCCAGATGATCATGTGGCTCGAGCGCATCGGCAAGGTCGACATGGTCGTGCGCTGGATCTACCTCGGCCTGCTGGCCTTTATCACCTGGATGGTCTTTGCCGACATCTCCCGCCGCAAGGCCAAGGACCGCGCCGCCATCGCCGCCGGCCAGGAAGTGGACAAGAACGCCACCGGCCTCGAGTGGCACAAGGCCCTGCACAAGATCAAGATCCCGCCCATGGTGCACTTGAACGTGGCCGGCATCTACTGCTCCGCCTGGCTGCCCATTGCCGTCAGCTTCTTCACCGGCTGGCTGGCCGGCATCCTCGGCATCGGCGGCGGTCTCATCCGCATGCCCTCCCTGATCTATCTCGTCGGCTGCCCGACCCACGTCGCCGTCGGCACCGACCTCTTTGAAGTCGCCATCTCCGGCCTCTACGGCGCAGCCTCCTACACCTACAAGGGCCGCACCGAACTCGTGGCCGCCATCATCATGCTCATTGGCGCAGCCATGGGCGCCCAGGTCGGCGCTGTGGCCACCAAGTACATCAAGGGCTACGGCATCCGCTACGTCTTCGGCCTGGCCGTCATCGGCTGCGGCATCTCGATCTTCTTAAAGCTCATGGGCGTCTACGTCCCATCCATCGCAGGCACCTGCGACATCATCGCCACCTACCTCATCTTGGGACTGGTGTCGGGCATGGCTCTCTACATTACGATCAAGATGGTCCAGGGAGCGAAGCACGAACTGGCCATGAAGAAGGCCAAGGCCTAGCGCGCAACAGCAAAAGGAAAGGAGAAAGCCATGCGTACCATGCTCAAGAATATGCTGCTGGCCGCCCTGCCCGTCGTCTTCCTGGCCGGCTGCGTGGATTACGGCAAGGTTGACCAGGGCCGCACCGTGGCCGTGGACAAGGAAAAACAGACCCTGACCTTCATCCGCGACAAGGCCAATGACTGGCAAAAGCCCGACTACACCTATCTGCCGGCCCTGACCTACTCGTTCCCGACCAATCCGGCCGAAATGGGTGAAATGCCGAAAGCCGGCCTGCGCATGAAACTGGATGCCGACAAGAGCCAGATCGTGCTGTACGATCCCAAGAAGCAGAACTTCGAAACCATTGCCATCCAGATCGTGGACAAGCAGGAAGGCATCGACGGGAAGCACCCGCTGGTCTTCGACGCCGCCGCTGAGAAGGCCAAGCCCTTCCCGGCCCTGGACAAGGACAAGAAGACCGTCACCATCTACTCCGGCCGCCAGAAGCTGCTCGTCACCTTCGTGATCCCCGACGAGTACCTGGCCCTGCCCGCCGCGGCCTGGGATTCCGGCGACGAAGTGCGCGTCTACTACAAGGACGACGGCAAGGCCCTGCGTCTCATGAACGTGACCAAGACCAACATCTTCAAGAAGTAGGAATCAACCCCACACCCCGCCAAGCCGTCCCGGTTCGCCCGTGGGGCCGGGACGGCCCTTGCGAAAAACCCAAGGAGACCGCCATGCTGTTTGAACGCTCCTCCTCCCCGGCTCCGGAACTCAACAGCCGCCAGCGTTGGGCCGTTATCTGCATGGATGTGGCCATGCTTGCCGAAGTCACCCTTTCCGTCTATTTAGCATCCAGACAACCTGACGATTTCACCCCGGTTTTCATGAAGGTGTTTTTCTCCATGCTCATCCCCACCATCGCCATCGGCATCTTTGCCATCCGCCGCTTCCGCGATCGCACCCCCGAAACCGGAGCTGAAGCGTGAACGAGGCCGGGCTGACGCGGCTGCGCGAACTTCTGGGCTGGATAGCCGCCGCCTTTTGCCTGTGCGCCGCCCTGGCCCTGGCCGACAGCTTCGTCAACAGTTTTCATACCGGACCCAACACCTTTTCGGTGCTGGTGGGCGGCGAAGAAAGTCTCTCCGGCCCCCTGCCGGTGGAGGCCGCCGACGCCACAGCCATGGTCGCCGTCATCGACCACCCCGGACTGAGCTTTTCCATCACGACCCAGGCCCAGGGCTTCTGGATGGGCAATCGCATGTGGCTGGGCACGCTGAAGGTCGCCCCGGACGCCAAGCCCGGCACAGCCACCGTCGTATTGCGCAATCCTGGCGGCGAGGCCAACACCCCGGTCCAGGCCTTTGTCATCCATATCTATCCCGATCGGGCAGCGCTCAACGCCGCCTCCAATTCCCAAAGCCTGCGCCTGCTGGGCCTGACCCCCATGAGCGTGGCCGCCTACTGCCTGATTGCCGCCTGTCTGGTTGGCCTGTGCGTCTACCTGACCACCCGCCGCCTGGAGGCCATCTGGACCAGACTCGGCAAGGCCGTGGTCTACATGACCAAGAAGACTCCGGACGGACTCCTCATTTCCTTTGGCCTGGGTTCGGACCAGGGACTGGCCATCGGCTCCTCGGTCGCCGTCCACGACCAATCCGGCCTGCCCGTGGCCATGGCCTCGGTGATGCGCTGCTCCCCGGACGATGCCGCTGCCCTGGTTGTCGGGGACGGCAAGGTGTCCCTGGGCAACCTCGTCAGCATCGCCCCGCCTGCCGGCGGTTGATTCCCTGCCGCCGCCCTGGTTGTCAGGCAAGGCTTCCCTGGCTCACCTTGTCAGCGTCGCCCCGCCCGCCGGCGTCTGATTCTCCTGCCGCTCCCCGACGTTACTCGCCGCAGCGAAGCTCCCGAGCGCCAACGACGGTGATCCCGATCCAGCCAACGCTCGCCGTTTGCGCCCGCACTGCGCCAAGAAGCGACAGTTCCTCCACAGGATGGTCCTCTACCGTGATGGTCGCCGCCGCTTCGTGCCAACCGGACGCGACCTTGTCCTGGATGTCGGGCAGAAGCCAGCGCAACTGCGGGGAATTTCCCGGTGCGGTCAGATCCGGCCAGCCCACCGTGCCAATGGTTTTATTGGCCAAAAAACCCAGGGCAGGCCCAGGATTGCCCGTGAGTTCGAGTGCGGCGCTCACCAGCCGTCTGTCCTTGACGCACAGGGAAGCCCCAAGCCGGGCGCCGGCGCGCAGCGGTGCCGCCGCCGGATGCTCGAGGGGCATGGAGCGCGTGAGAAAGGTGGAGCCAAACTTCTTGGGCCAGCCCTGAAGGAGGCCGCGCAGGAGCGAGATGTCCTGGTCCACCCAGATAAAGGGGCAGAAATTGGCGAGACTCCCATCCGGGCGTTCGATCTCCACAATGACGATGGTCTCACGGTATTGGGCGTACACGGGATCGACCATTTCCCGGCCGTCGGTGGTGGCCTGCCAATCGGCAAAATGGATGCAGCCGTTTCCGGTCAACCGGCCAAGCCCGGGCGGTATGATACGCTGGCTGTTCACGGTTTCGCAGGTGATGGCCACATTGATCAGCCATCCGGCATAATGCCAGGGCGGCGGCGGCACCAGGGCGGCGCGGCCGCTGGCGGTAAAGGGCGCGGTGAAACTGGTCAGGGCGAACTCCATGCCATCTCCTCATTGGTCGTCGGCCTACCTGCAAGAATGACGCAACTGCCATGCAACAGGGAGGAAGTCTCCTCCGAAGAGACCGCTACCCCCAACCTGCGCAGGGGTCAATTCCATGAGGGAACGCCAAAGAAGCAAAAAAAAAGGAACCATGGCAGTCCATGGTTCCTTGTCCTTTTCCGGTCGAACGATCCGCCGGGCGGCTGGCCCGGGTGGACCGGCCGCAGTCGGCTCACCCGGGGAGCGGGATTGGTCGCGGGCTCAGCCGAGATTTTTCGCTGCGAAGTCCCAGTTCATAAGCTTTTCCAACACACCCTTGATGTAGTCGGCCCGCCGGTTCTGGTAGTCCAGATAATAGGCGTGTTCCCAGACGTCGATGACCCACAGGGGCTTTAACCCGTCCTGCATGGGATTGTCGGCGTTGCCGGTCTTGACCACCGACAATTTGCCGGCCCCATCGGCCGCCAGCCAGGCCCAGCCGCTGCCGAACTGGGTCGCGGCCGCCTCGGCCAGGGCCTTCTGGCAGGCCTCAAGGCTGCCAAACGAGGTCTCAACGGCCTTGGCCAGCTTGCCCGAAGGCGCGCCGCCGCCGCCGGCCGTAAGGCCGTTCCAGTAAAACACATGGTTCCAGGCCTGGGCCGTATTGCGAAAAAGCCCCACCAGCTTGGGGTCTTTGGCGGCCGCCAGAAACACTTTGTCCAGGGGCTGCCCGGCCAGCGGGGTGTCGGCCACCAGCTTGTTGGCGTTGTCAAAATAGCCAAGGGTATGTTTGCCGTAATGAAAGCCCACGGTTTTGGCCGAAATGACCGGCTCCAGGGCGTTTTCGGCATACGGCAGGGGCGGGGCGGCAAAAGTGGCGGCCCGGGCCTGTCCGGGACGGAGCATTCCGCCGGCCAAAAGCATGAGACTTGCTCCGGCGGCAAGACGTAACACCTGGCGTCGGGAAGGGGATGCGTCGCACGGTACTGGCATGTTCTTCTCCTTGGCGCGCCCGTTGCCAAACGACGGGTGAGGCGAAAGCCGCTGGACGCAGCCATGGCAGAGCGCGCGTTGGCGTTGTGGCGGACCGCGCCAGGGGTGCGGTCCGCCAGAGGATGAGGCCAGTATTGCCAGAAAAGGCGAAGCAGGGGAACAGAAAAACGATTATGGGGCGGTCTTGGGCGCAGGGTCCGGGGCCTTACCGGTTTCGGCCGGGGGCGACACCGCGCTCTTGCCTGAAGTTTCAGACTGTTGCGGGGCACCTGCCGCAGGAGGCTGTCCGGACGGACGGGCCGGGGGCGACCCGGGGCGGTCCCCTGGCGGCGGTCCCGGGTGCGGGCCGGGGGGCGGCAGATCCCACTCCGGATCAAACAGATCCGGCGGCGGCGGCGGGAAACCTTCCATGCCCGGCGGCGGGCCGAAGCCATGCGGCGGCGGGAAACCTTCCATGCCCGGCGGCGGGCCGAAGCCATGCGGCGGCGGGGGCATCCCTTCCATGCCTGGCGGCGGCGGATAGCCTTCCATGCCCGGCGGCGGCGGCGGCGGACCAAAACGGTCCATGGCTTTACGCCGGGATTCCAGCCGGGCCATGGTGGCTGAAAATTTCTCGCGTTGTTCGGGAGTGAGCATCGCCTTGGTCAGCTCGATGCTCGTGGTAATGAGTTCCCGGATACGCGGTTCCTGTTCCCGACGGATGGCCAGGATCTGGCGGGCCGTATCCATGATCAGCGGCCGCAGTTTTTCCTGCTGTTCGTCGGTCAAATCGAGGTCGCTGGACATGCGGTGCAGGGCCATGGCCGCAAATTGGCGGGGGTCGCCGTGGATCATGGCCAGGGGTCCTCGGTCGCCGAGCAGGCGGGAGGCGATAAAGCCCATGACCGCACCCGAGGCAAACAGCACCAGCCCGGCCAAAACCATGGCTGTTTTCTTATTCATGCGCACACCTTACACGCCAAGCAGGGAAACCAGGACCTGGCCGCTGGGATCATAAAACAACAGGCGTCCCAGTTCTTCCTCAAGCCCCGAACCAAACGTCAGGGCGACAAGGACCGTGGCCACGGCCAACAGTCCGGCTCCGGCGGCCATGCGCCACAACACCCGGTTTTCCTGGACAACAGCCCCGTCCGCCTCGGCCGACTCGGCCCGAAGCGTGGCCAGCACCGATGCGGCCAGGCCTGGGTCCAGGGGCGGCGCAGGGCGATTGGCCTGGGCTCGTTGCAGCACGGCTTCCAGGCGGTCGATGCGCTGGGAAGCGTCGGCCGGCGTCGCTGCGACAGCAGGCGTCGCCTTGATGGCGGCCAGTACCGAGCCGGCCAACCCGGCCTCGGGCAGGGGTGCGGGCCGACGGGCGTGGGCCGCCCGTAACACCGCTTCCAGGCGGTCGATGCGCCGTGAATCGTTTCCGTCCATGGAGTCCTCCTTACGCGCCGATGACATCGCCAAGTATCTCCCGGAGCTTTTTCCTGGCCCGAAAGGCCCGCACCTTGACGTTGGGGACGCTCATCCCAAGCATCTCGGCCGCTTCGGCCACGGATCGCTCTTCCAGATGGGTCAGGGTCACCACCATGCGGTCCGTGGCCGACAGCTTGTCCAAAGCCCAGCGCAACAAATCCTCGGCTTCCCGGCGCGAGGCCGTCTCCTCGGCGGCCTCGCCCGTGGCCAGGGCCGCCGCTTCTTCGGCAAAGGCCCGGCATTCATCGGACAGATCACTTTCCGAGCGCTCCTTGATGCGATACTGCGCCCGCCAGAAATCGTGGCAGGTACGCACCGCCACCTTGGCCAGCCAGTGTCCCAGGGGACTTTCCCCCCGGTAGCCGTCCAAGGAGCGATACGCCCGCACAAACACCTCATGGGTCAGTTCAGCCACCCGGTCCCGGGGCGCGTGTCCGGAAACAATCCCGGATACGCGCCCCTGGTACTTGGTCATGATTGTCGCGTAGGCATCCACGTCGCCGCCCCGAATCGCCTTCAGGACCCGGGCGTCCTCCATGTCTACCACCGCTTCGACCATAACGCTCCGGAGTTTAGCTGTCCGTACCGGCGTGGGTGTCGATCCAATCATTGACCAACTCGCGGCCGGCATGAAATCGCTCCTTGGGGTCCCTGGGCATCGGCGGCTTCCCGACCTCTTCCCAAATTGTTCGCTGCTCCGGGGTCAGCAGGGTCAGCAGCGTGGCTTCAACCTTGCCCCGCAGCACGGCCATGTTCTCAGCGGCGACGCCGATGGCCCGACTGGCCTGGCGCACACTGGTCTCATTGCCGGGATCGGCCCGCATGACGTCGCGCATGCCGTCAAAGGCGGCGCGCATGGCCGCCATGCCGGACTCGAAGGCCGGCCGGTTGTGCTTGAGCACCACGGCCACATCATGTTTCTGGGCGTCGGTCAGTTTAAGCGACAGCAGCCTGTCAAGCAATCCTTCCGGTCCGGGTCCGCCAGGACCGCCCGGGCCGGGACCGGCAGCCACTGCATAGGCCGAGCCGATCAGGATGGCCAGGGTGAGCATTCCATAAAACAACTTCTTCATGGGGATTAACCTCCCGCGTGGTTTGAGCGGCATTGCCGCCCATTACGCGGTTGGTCGCCGGCCCCGACCGACTGGTTACAGGGGCAAGACGCCCTGGCCCAAACGTCCCGGACCCTCTGAGCGCCGGTCGCGGCCGGCACGGCCCAAGCCCTGGCGTCCGGCTGCGGCCTTTGTTCCGGCCCATCCACGGGGCTGCCCGCCGGTGAAGCGGGCAGCCGGAGGAACCCCTGTGCAGTGCGGCCCGGCCACACCCCGGACGAGGCCGCGGCGAACGGACGCGCCCCTAGGCGATGGTGACCTCTGGGCACAGGTAGACGTCCTGAATGGCGTGTAACAGCTTGACGCCCTCGGGCATGGGCCGCTGGAAGGCCTTGCGGCCGGAAATGAGGCCCATGCCGCCGGCCCGCTTGTTGACCACGGCCGTGGCCACGGCATCGGGGAAATCCGACGCGCCCGACGCGCCGCCGGAATTAATGAGGCCGATGCGGCCCATGTAGCAGTTGGCCACCTGATAGCGGGTGAGGTCGATGGGATGGTCGGTGGTCAGCTGGCTGTAGACCCGCTTGTCGGTCTTGCCAAAGCCGATGGCCGTATAGCCGCCGTTGTTGGTGGGCTGCTTTTGCTTGACGATGTCCGCCCCGATGGTGGCGGCCAGATGGTTGGCCTGGCCGGTCAGGTCGGCGGACGTGTGGTAATCCACGCCGTCTTTGACGAAGCCGGGGTTGCGCAGATAGGCCCACAGGATGCAGGCCATGCCCAGGTCGTGGGCCCGGGCAAAGGCCTCGGAGATTTCCTGGATCTGGCGGCGGCATTCCGGCGAACCGAAATAGACGGTCGCGCCAACGGCCACGGCCCCCATGTCGTAGGCCTGCTCCACCGAGGCAAACAGGGTCTGGTCGTGGATGGGCGGCAGGGAGAGCAGCTCGTTGTGGTTGATCTTCAGGATGAAGGGAATTTTGTGGGCGTATTTGCGGGCCACGCTGCCAAGGACGCCCAGGGTCGAGGCCACGGCGTTGCAGCCGGCCTCAATGGCCAGTTTGACGATGTTTTCCGGATCGAAATAGATGGGGTTGGGGGCAAACGAGGCCCCGGCCGAGTGTTCGATGCCCTGGTCCACGGGCAAAATCGACATGTACCCGGTGCCGGCCAGGCGGCCGTGCCCATACAGACTGGCCATGGACCGCAGCACGGGCAACGGCCGGTCGGTCTGGGTAAATATCGTGTCCAGATAGTCCGGGCCGGGCAGGTGCAGGGACTCCTTGGCAATGGTTTGGCAGACGTGGGTCAGAAGCGAATCGGCTTCGCCGCCGAGATATCCGGTAATGGCATTGATCATGATGGCCGCCTCCTTTGGCAGATTACGAGGATAGTAGGACAGGTGCCGCCGTAACGACAACTAAAAACAACATCCGTTCTCTCCCGGGTCCGGCGACGAGTCCGCGGCGATCCGGCCAAAGACGGGCGACGGGGCAGCGCCGGCCCTTGCGCCCGGCTCCCGGTCCGGCTACCATGCATCCTGAGGCAAGGAGGCCTGCCATGCTGCTTGAAACCCTTCTGGCCCTGGCTCTGGTGGCGACCTGCGCCCAACCGGCGACGGCCGCCCCGACATCCGACACCTTCGAGACCACCGGCGGACCGCTGACCGTGACCTTTATCGGCCACGGCTCCCTGCGCTTCGATTTTGCCGGCAAAATCATCTATGTTGATCCGTACGGCAAAGTGGGCGACTACAGCGCCATGCCCCCGGCCGATCTGGTTCTGTTGACCCACGAACACGGCGACCACCTCGACCCCGACGCCCTGGGCCATCTCACCAGCCCCGACACCCCGATCATCTTGACCGGAGCCGGCCTGGAAAAGCTCGGCCGGGGCGTGGTCCTGGAAAACGGCCAGACAACCGAACGGCTTGGCATCGCCATTGCCGCCGTGCCGGCCTATAACATCGTCCACAAGCGCGACTCCGGCGACCCGTTTCATCCCAAGGGCCGCGGCAACGGCTACGTCCTGACCTTTGGCGACAAGCGGGTTTATGTGGCCGGCGACACCGAGGACATCCCGGAAATGGCCGCGCTGGCCGGGGTGGACATCGCCTTTTTGCCCATGAACCTGCCCTACACCATGACCCCGGAGATGGCGGCCAAGGCCGCCCGCATGGTGCGGCCCAAGGTGCTGTATCCGTATCACTACGGCGACACCGACCCCAAGCAGCTCGCGGCCCTTCTGGCCGGCGACGGCATCGAGGTCCGGGTCCGGGATTTACGCTAGCCTGGGCAGCGGCACGGGATTTGCTCATCTCCTGGACGGAGGTCCGGGATCATGTCTGTCACCTGCCGCATCACCCTGCTGCTCCTGTGCGCCCTCTCCCTTGGCGGCTGCGCCTTTTCCGGGGGCGGCCGCGAACCGGTTTCCCTGGCCCCGGCCCAGGAGACCCTGCTGGAGACGGCAAAATCCCAGATCGGCACGCCCTATCGTGCGGCGGGCGAGTCGCCGGGGCAGGGCTTTGACTGTTCGGGCTTTGTCCAATGGGTCTACGCCCGCCACGGCATCCGCCTGCCGCGCCGCACCCAGGATCAACTCATGGCCGGACGCCCCGTGCCCCGGGAAGAACTGCAAGCCGGCGATCTGATCTTTTTTGCGCCCTCGGGCAAACTCTCCAGCCTCCACGTGGGCATCTTTGACGGCCACGGGGGCTTCATTCACAGCCCTTCCTCGGGCGGCCGGGTGCGCCAGGAGTATCTGCTGGCCCCCTACTGGCGCTCCAGTTATTACGCGGCCAACCGGGTGGCGCGCTGACACGGCCCCCCCCTCGCAAAGGCTTTGACACCTTTCCCGGTTGTTTTTAAGAAAGCTAGAAATTCATACTGCCAGCCGCTGCAACGCGGTTTTTCCCGGCAATCCCCGGCCAGCGGGGTTTGTCGGAGCGAGGCGGCGGACACTTCATGCGCGGCGTATCCCTGAGACTCAAGATCAATACGGCGATTCTACTCGCTTTCCTGGCTGCTGCGGCAGCTTTCGGCGGTGTTTTGCGCCTGTATATGAACGACCGGCAGGCCGCCGCCCAAAATCGGACCCGCACCCTGCTTGGCGTTCTGGCCGCCCACCGCCTGGAAAATCTCGCTCCCCTGCTCCATGTGGCCCAGGCGGCAAACGCCGCCGCAGACATCTTAAACCGACTCGTTCGGGTCGATGGCGTCACCGAAGCCAGCCTGTTCACGGCCACAGGCCGTCTCGTGGCCACGGCCGGCGACAGCGCAGCCGGACCGCTGGCCAACGAAAACGACGGCAGTCTGCCGACAGGACGGGTCTTTACCGTTTCGGCCAAAGACGACCGGCTGACCGCCACCCTGGTCGAACCCATCCGCGACGACAAAGGCCAGGATCTGGGTTTCCTGCGGCTGCGCTACGCCTTACAGGAAACCTCGCCCCTGGCCGCCCAGGTCTGGACCATCTTCGCCCTGGCCGTGGTCGGGGCCTATATCTTTTTGGCCGGGCTGCTCAACCTGATGCTCCACCGCTTCGTGCTTGAGCCGGTCGATACCTTGCGCCAGGCCCTGGAAGCCGTGGAGGCCGGGGATCTCGACCAGTCCGTGCCCGTCAACAGCGCCGACGCCCTGGGCCGGGTGGGCACGGCCTTTAACGCCATGGCCGCCCGGCTGCGCGAGACCTCGCGCTGGCTTGGCGAATCCCGGGCCGAGGTTGAAGAACACCGGTTGCTGCTGGCCCGGCGGGTGGAGGAGCGCACGGCCGAACTGGCAACGGCCAACACCCGTCTGGTGGAGGAGATCGAAGCGCGACGCCGGGCCGAGGAGTTGTTGTCGCGCCAGATGGCCCTGTATATCGCCATTTTGGAATCCACGGCCGAAGCCGTTGTCTGCGTCTCCGCCGCTCCTCCGAACTTTGAAGTCCTGGCCCTCAACCAACGCTTTCTGGAAATCTGGAACCTGCCGCCGGATTGGGCCACAGGGGAAAACGCCTTCCAACGCTTCAGCCCCATCCTCAACCAGATTGTCGGCGCCCAGGAGGTCAGGCTGCTCTTTCACCGCCTGATGGCCGACACCGAAAGCCTGTCGGAAACCTGCCTGGAGCTCCACGACGGACGCTACATCGAACGCCGCAGCGGACCCATCCGCCAGGACGGCGTCTATATCGGCCGGGTGTTCTCCTATATCGACGTCACCACCCGCCACCGGGCCGAAAATTCCCTGCGCCAGGCCCTGGCCCAACGCGACGTCGTGCTTGGCAACACGCAAGTCGGGCTGGCCACCACCCGCGGCGACATCTGCACCGATATCAACGCCCGGGGCGCGGAGATGCTCGGCTATCCCCAGGAGGAACTCATCGGCCGCAATACCGCCGAGTTGCTCAGCACCCAGGAGCAGGACATGGTGGCCAAGGAACAATTTGACCAAGTCCTCGCCAGCCAGGGTTCCATCAGCCAGGAATGCCGGGTCGTTCGCAAGGACGGCCAGGAATTCTGGATTCGCATCCACGGCAAGCGGGTAAACCCCGAAGCTCCGGATTCCCTCGTGGTCTGGGCTTTTGACGACATCACCCAGGAAAAACAGCGCCAGGCGAGCCTTGAGCAGGCCAAAACCGTGGCTGAGGAAGCCTCCCAGGCCAAAGGGGTCTTTCTGGCCGTCATGAGCCATGAAATCCGTACCCCGCTCAATGCCGTCATGGGCCTCACCGACGTTCTGCTGGCCGGGCCAGCGACCCCGGAACAGCTTGGGCATCTGCGCACCATCCGCGACTCGGCCGGGCACCTGCTTGGCGTGGTCAACGACATTCTGGATTTTTCCAAAATCGAAGCCGGCAAATTGATCCTGGAACGCATCGACTTCGACGTGCGCGAGGTCATAGCCGAAGCCGCCCGGACCGTTGCGCTGGCCGCCAGCCAAAAAGGACTGGCCTTTACCGTTTCCGTAGACGCGGCCGTGCCGACCGCCCTTCGCGGCGATGCCGGCCGCCTGCGTCAGGTGTTGCTCAACTTCCTCGGCAATGCGGTCAAATTCACCGCTGCCGGGACCGTGTCCCTGACGGTTGCCCCGGTTGCCGCCCCAGACACGCCGCCGGGCCGGGTCGGGCTGGCTGTTACCGTCAGCGATACCGGCATCGGCGTCGATCCGACCCGCTCGGCCGAACTTTTCGAGAGCTTCAACCAGGGACCGGGCCATATCGCCCGACGCTTCGGCGGCACGGGCCTGGGGCTGGCCATCAGCAAGGAACTCGTGGAGCGCATGGGCGGCCATATCGCCGTCGCCAGCCGCTTGGGCGCCGGCAGCGTCTTCTCCTTCACCGTGTTTCTGCTGCCCGGAAACGCCGATGCCGTGATCCGCCGGGCGGCCGCGCCGGCCGGCGGCGTCGCCGCCGGGCAAAAGACCCTGCGCATCCTGTTGGTGGAGGACAACGAGCTCAATGCCGCCGTCACCCGGCTGCACATGGGCCGCATGGGGCACACGCTGACCGTGGCCGACTCGGCCCGGCAAGCCTACGCCGCCTTGGCCCAACAGCGCTTTGACGCCGTGCTCATGGATATCGAGATGCCGGAAATCGACGGCATCACGGCCACCCGGACCATCCGAAACGGCGGCCCGGCCGGTCTCCCGGCCCTGGACCCGGGTGTGCCCATCATCGCGGTGACGGCCCATGCCGTGGAAGACGTGCGCCAGCAATGCCTGGAATCGGGTATGGACGGATTTGTCACCAAACCCGTCAACTATCGCACCCTGCAAGACACCCTGGAAGCTATCTGGCGGGGAAATTGCCCGCTCCCGTCCCTGCCGTCGCAAGCGTTTGGCCTGGAAGTCTTTGCGCCCGGCAAGGCCCGGGAGGCCATGGGCCTGTCCTGGCCCCAATTCAGGGGACTCCTGCACACGAGTTATGACGAAGGGTCCAAACGGCTGGCCGAAGCCCGGCTGGCCGTTGAAAACGGCGACCATGAGCAGGCCGTGCTGGCCGCCCACACGTTCAAAGGAACCGCCGCCACCATCGGCTCCTACGCCAGCCGGCAGGCGGCCGTCCTGCTGGAACAGGCCCTGGGTCGTCATGATGCGGCCGAAATCCAGAGCCTCCTGGACCAGATGCAGGCCCTCTGGAATCAGGTCCGGCTTGCCCTGGAAACCTGGACCTGCCCCGACGAAGGCTGACCGCCTCCGCCGCGACGCCACCACCGGGCCAGGGCCACCCCGGCCAGATTCTGCTCCAGGCTGAAAAGCGCGGCCGGCAGGGCCGCCGCCGGCGTGAAATAGAGCTTGGCCAGGGCCACGCCCAGGCCGGAATTCTGCATCCCCACCTCGATGGCAATGGCGGCCACGTCGGCCCGGTCCCGGGTGAGCGCCCTAGCCCCAAGCCAGCCCAGGGCGAAGCCGGCCAGATTGTGCAGCACCACCGCCGCCATTACCATTCCCGGGAAGGCCAGCACCGTCTCGCGGTTCAGTCCCACCACGCAGGCGATGACCATGGCCACCACCAACATGGATAACGGCGGAAACACCGCCAGCACCGGCTCCAGGCGTTGGCGCAGCAGCCGGCGCAAAATCAGGCCGTCCATGACCGGAAAGGCCACGATCCAGAACACCGAACCGGCCATGGCCAGGGCGTCGACCTGAAGGCGCGTGCCGCAGTAGGCAGCCACAATGGCCGGGGTGAGGATGGGGGCCAGCAGGGTGGTTGCCAGGGTGAGGACCACGGACAAGGCCAGATTGCCGCCGGCCAGATAGGTGACGACATTGGAAGCCGTGCCGCCCGGACAGGCCCCGACCAGCACCACGCCGACCGCCGTCTGGGGGTCGAGGGCGAAAAGCCGGGCCACGGCCATGGCCACCCCGGGCATGATGGTGAATTGCAGGGCCGTCCCCAGGACCACCAGCCGCCATTTGGGCAACAGTCCGGCAAAGTCCCCGACCCGAAGCGTCAGGCCCATGCCGAACATGATGACGCCCAGGGCCGGCGAGATGTACGGGGCCAGCCAGGTGAAAAGTCCCGGCCAGACCAGGGCCAGGGCGGAAAATCCCAGGGCCAGGGACAAAAATGATCTTTCAACGAAATGGGCAACGCGCGTGAGCATGGCCGGCGATACCGGCCCGCCGCCGCGCGGTCAAGCCCGGGTCCTGCGCCCCCGGCCGCCGGAAACAACGGTAATTCCCGACAGACGCCAGCGCGGGCTGTCCCGGTCAGCAGCCGACCGGCTTACCGATCAGCCCCCAAACCCCTTTACAAACTTCTCCAAGTGCAGGGGTCCGGGGGGATCATCCCCCCGGCCGCCGGAGGCATCCTCCGCCTTCGCTTCTCACCCTCGCCCTCACCCGGCCAAGGCCGGACGCAGATCAAAGGCCACCTTGACGCTACCGGAAGCCCGCTTGTCAAAGGCGGTGGCAAAGGCCTGCCGCCACGCGTCCAGGGCAAAGGTGTGGGTCAAGAGGCCCGCCGTCGGATACGTGCCCGAGGCCAGCAGCTCAAGCGCCAGGGCGTAGGTGCGAACCCGCTCTCCGGGACGGCGCGGGTCCGGGCCGGTGGCGCAGCCCGAGGAGCCGGCAATGGTCAGCTCCCGAAACCACAGGCTGGAAATATCCACGTCGTGAATGCGCGCCCCGGCCCCCACCATGACGTAGCTGCCGCCGGCCGCCAGGGCCAGCAGCCCGTCGCCAAAGGTGCGCGACGACCCGACGCAGTCAAAAATCAGGTCCACCCCGCCCTCGATATTGCCGCCGCCAAGGCTGGTCGGCACAAAGCGCGCCCCGATGGCCTCGGCCAGTTCCTGACGGCTTCGCGGCGAAATGGTCGCGTCCGCCCCGCCCGCCCGGGCCAGGGCCACCTGGACCGGATGGCGCGCCGCCACCAGTATCCGGCTGCGGCTGCCAAGAGCCCGCAGACAGCGCAGCACATGCTGGCCGACGATCCCCGCCCCGTAAATGAGCACCGTGGCCCCGTCCTTCGGGAAATGGTCAAGCACCGGCTGCAGGGCCGAGGCCAGGGAATCGGTCAGCACCGCGTCCTCGTCGCCGACCTCGTCCGGCACGGCCACAAGGCGCGAGGGATGGGCGGCCGTGCGATCGGCCATGGCCCCGCCGGCCCGGCGCGTGAACCCAAGAAACGACCCCGGCGGCAGATCGCCGTCAAGAAACCGCTCGCAACGGTTGTACCGTCCCTCCCGGCAACTGGGGCAGTCCGGCAACCCGCGGACCGCGCACGGCAGCCCCGGCTCCACCACCACCCGTCCCCCGGACCGCAGCCCAAGCTCCGGCACGTCCTCTTCAAGCTCGGCCACCATCTCATGGCCCAAAATAAACGGCAGGCTGGCGTACGGTTCGAGCAACGGCGATTCGAGCCCCCGCAGCAACCCCAGCTCCGAACCGCAGATGCCGCACAGCCGGGGCCGCAGGGCAACCCAGCCCTTGGGCGGGTCAAAGGGCACGGTTTCAAGCGAAAGCGGGGCCAAAGACGAAAAAAACCGCCTGGGCGCCAGCTTCGAGGCCAGGGTGCAGGCCAGATAACGCGGAATGCTGCGACGGTACAGGAGGGCCTTCATCAGTTTTTTCCTTTTCCGGCGGGGTGGAATAGCTTGAAATAATGGCGGAAACACGTATAGGTCAGGCAAATGTCCCGACGCTGCCGCGCCGCGTGATGTCCGGGCCTTATACCACAATCGGCCCGCCCTCAAGGGACCGCCAAGGAGACGCACATGCTGATAAAGGATTGGATGAGCAAGTCCCCGGTCACGGCCAAGCCGAGCACCTCCATCATGAAGGCGGCCAAGCTCATGAAGGAAAATGGCTTTGGCCGCCTGCCCGTGGTTGACGACGACGGCCGACTGGTCGGCATCGTCTCGGACCGCGACATCAAGGAAGCCTCGCCTTCCAAGGCCACCACCCTGGATATGCACGAGCTGTACTACCTGCTCTCGGAGATCAAGGTGGGCGACATCATGACCAAAACGGTCATCACCATCGCTCCCGACGATACCGTGGAAAAGGCCGCCGTGCTCATGCTGCGCCACAGCGTCGGCGGCATGCCCGTGGTCGATGCCGGCGGACTTGTGGTCGGCGTCATCACCGACAGCGATATTTTCAAGGTGCTCGTCAGCATCACCGGCGTCTTAAGCGGCGGCATGCAGTTTGCCTTCGAACTGCCCAACGTCTCCGGCAGCCTCAAGACCGTCCTTGACGACCTCAAGGCCCATGACGTGCGCATCCTCAGCATCCTCACCAATTACGACGACGACAAGCCCGAGACCCGCACCGTCTATATCCGCGTGCGCCCCATGGACGACGCCCAGGCCAAGGAAGTCATCGACCGCCTCAAGGCCAATCACAACCTGCTCTACTGGGCCAAAGACGTCATGTAGACCGCCCTTTCCGCCCCGATACCCGCCCAATTCCTGCCGCCGCCAGCCAACCGGTTGACGGCGGCAGGATCATGCCTATTGTTGCAGCAGGCCGGCAAGCGCTGTCCGGCCGAACGCCCCCAAGGAGTGCCCCATGCCCGAAGACCGTATTTGCCCGCATTGCAAAGTCAAACTCCAACCCTGGGTCGGTCCCCCGGAAACCGGTTGGGGTGAAATACTCGTGTGCAATAACAACGAATGCACCTTCTATCGCTGCTCCAAGACAGATATCCAGCACAAGGATGAAGACAACAGCCTCGGCTGCCGCTACGCCGAAGACCCGGACAACGGCTACAAGAGCTTCAATCTGCTGGCCTGGCACAAAATCTAGCCAGACCTTCCCCCAACGCCGGCCCAGCCGGCGTTTTTTGTGCCCTGCCCCAAGGTGAACAGTCTGTCATGTTCAGGCTTTTATCCTTGCCTGCCGCGCCGCCTTGCGGCTATTCTCGCCCATCAACGACGCCGGAACGGTTCAACCGCTCCGACCGCATGGACCACACCACACACATGAGCCGAATAGCCATTGCCAACCAACACGGCGTCCTCTGGGCCCGTACCGACGGCCCCCTGAGCGCGCCCGTGTCTCTGGAACTGGAAACCGCCGTGCTCGAAGCCGCCACCGTCGGACGCTACCAGGTCATCGTGCTCGACCTGTCCCAGTCGCCCACCGTCGACAGCAGCGGCGTCGGGGCCCTCGTGCGCCTGCAAACCGCCCTGGCCACCAAAGGACGACGACTCATCCTGGCCAACCCCACCACCGCCGTGGCCGACGAACTGCGCCTGCGCGACCTCTACGCCTTCTTCCAAATCTCCCACGACCTGCATCCCGATATGGATCAGGAAGAACTGCTCCTGGCCAGCGACCTGTAAAGGAGCGGGGGCGAAGGCGAAGGCGAAGATGCCTCCGGCGGCCGGGGGCCTGAGGCCCCCGGACCCCCCAAATGGTTTCAGGGGGACGGCGTTGCCGCGACCCTGGACGGAAGCGGGCAAAAGCCCTGTCGGCCGGAGTGCGTCAGAAAATGCCAGCGGCCCGGAAGGATACATCCTTCCGGGCCGCTTTTTTGGGAGCGCAGGCAGCGTCCCGGTCTATCTTATCCCAACAATTCGTTGATCTTGCGCATAACCTCAAAGGCGTCGGCCACGTAGAGCACATCGGCTTTGCCCTGGGCCCAGCCGCAGGAGGCGTCGAGGTTGACGGCCCGGCGTTCGGTAATAAAGCGCCAGCCGACAACATGCGGTTCTTCGCCGTGGCAGCAGGTGGCCAGTCCTTTGGGGTGACGCGGCGTCGCGCCGGTCTGGCCGACCTGATGCAGGTGGGTGAGAAACGGCAGCACGGATTCGCCTTCGCCGCCCATATCGACCAGGGACTTGCTGCTGCCAAGCGACGCCTTGGCCTTGCCCAGGAACCCCAGGATCAACTGGCCGGCTTCGGTGACGTGGGGCACGCCGTCGGCCTGTTTTTTGGTCCAGCCGGCGCCGGCCACAAACAGCGTGGCCGCGTCGGGGCGGATGGTCTGCTCATCGGCCGAGGGGGCGACGATGGCTTTGACCGTGGTGCGGGTCATGGCCTCGGTGACGGCCACAGCCACGGCCGTGACGGCCGCCTGGCCGGGCGCGCCGTCATAAGCGGCGTAGCAGCCGCCGGAGACGGTGAGGCACCAGGGCCGGGCTGTGCGGGTCAGTTCGGCAGCCATGCGCTGGCGGTAGTAGCCGCGGGTGGCCACGGGCGCGCCGTCCTTGGCGGCCACGGCGGTGACGTGGGCATCGATGCGTCCGCCCAGGCGGGCGGCCGCGCCGGGCAGGGCCCGCGAAGCCCGGGAGTCGTCGGCCGCAATGACGATAGTGGCCGCGGCCGCCGCGGCCAGGGCTTCCATGGCCGCGACATCGGTGGCGTAGCGCGAGGCGGCAAAGGCTTCGCCGGTGACGGCGAAGACCGGGCCGCAGGCAGCCACGGCAGCGGCGGCCGGGGCGACATCGGCTCCGTAGAGTCCGACAGCCAGGGGCGCGCCCAGGCCTTCGGCCAGGGTTTTGGCGCAGGTCAGGGCTTCAAGGGACGCTTTGGCCAAGGTCCCGTCGGCGGCCACGGGAGAGACAAAAAGAATGGTTTCCATAGGGTAAGCCTCCGGCTAGCTCTGCAGCCAAGCAATGATTTCCTTGGCGATGTCATCGACGGGCGTGTCTTTGACCACGCGCGTCTCGCGCTTCTGGGCCGGCAGGGTCACCGACTGGTAGTCGATGGCTGCGGCATTGATGGCGGCCGGTTTGGCCTTTTGCAGAGCCGGCATGACGAGCCGCATGTTGGCCATGCCCACTTGCGGATTGTTCGGCGGTTCGGGCAACTCGCCCGTGGCCCAGCCCAGGACGGCCGGCGCGCCGGCGCAGGCGGAAATCTGGTACGCGCCGCCTTCGATGCGCTCCATGACTTCCAGGCTGCCGTCAGCGCCCACCGTCAGCTTGTCCACGCCCTGGAACTGGTCCACGATGCCAAGCTTCTCGCCCAGAAGCTGCAACGTGGAACCGGAACCGCGCGAGGCCGACTGCCAGCCGCCAAAAAGCAGCAGCTTGGAGGCGTCCAGGCCGGCAATGCCGGAGATGGCGGCAAAAAGGGCCTCGGCCACCTCGAAGGAATCGACGAAACCGCCGGCCGGCCCGTCAGCCACCACCAGCTCGAACGGAGCCTTCTGGGCCACGGTCATCATGACCTGCTGCAACTTGGCCTTGGGGCCAAGCGACACCAGCCAGACCTTGCTGCCCGGCGCGGACTTGGCCAGATGCGCCGCCTCGTACAGGGCATGGGACGCCCACGGATCAAGGATCGACGGCAGCATCAGTTCGTTTTTCAGGCCCCAGCCGGCCGGTCCCTTGACCGGCTCCAACGTCTGCAACGGATCAGGCACGATGCCGCCGCATACGACGATATGAAACATAGGCACTCCCTTATGCGGGGGAGGAGGAACCGGGGGAGGAAACCCTTTTTTGCAAAAAAGGGTCTTTTCCCTCGTTTCCTCCGCCTCTCCCAAAAACTCTCAATTTTATAAGCCGCTATTTTCCCTTTTCGGGGGTGCAGCCGGGACCACCAAAATGTCCCGGCTGCACCCCCCGGCAAGGGGGTCCGGGGGGGATTATCCCCCACGGCGGGTCCAGGGCAGCGCCCTGGTGGGGTCCGGGGCAACGCCCCGGCGGTGAGGTCTGGAGAGGCAGCGCCTCTCCAGTTCTTCTCTTCGTCTTTCCTAATTCTCAGCCGAATGTAATCCGCCGGCGCCGGCGGCGAAGCGGACGTTGGTGCGTTCGGGATCGGTCTTGGACGGCTTGGAGCAGTTCCACAGGCAGGCGCCGCAGTGCACGCATTTTTCGCGGTCGAAAAGCGGCACGCCGTCGTCGGGATTGGTGGTGATGGCCTGGCCGGAACAGGCCTCGATGCAGGTCTTTTCGCAACAGGCCCGGCAGGTGTCGTGGTCTTCGAAGGTGACGTGGTCGGCGTAGCCCGGCGCGGCCTGCACCTTGCCGCCAAGGAGCAGCGCATCCTGGTGGGAAATGAGCAACTTGCCGTCGTAGGCGATTTCCGGCCAGCCCACCTTGTCCATGAGCGCGTCGTGCAAGGCCAGCCCCTTGGCCGTGGCTTCCTGGCGGATGCGTTTGATCTCATCGCACGAGACGCGGCCCCGGTAGTATTCCTCAATGGACGGGATACGCTTGTGCACGGGTTCGGAATCGGCCGGCCAGCACAGCGCGCCCTTGGTCAGGCCGGCAAGCGCCATGCCGACGATGCCCGGAATAAACCCGGAGGCAAAGCCTTCACGGGAGCGGGCGGCAATTTTGGCTTCGGCCTCGACCCAGGAGGCCCGGCGGCGGGCGACGTAGGTTTTTTCCAGATTTTCCGCGGTAAAGGGCAGGCCCTGTTCCAACAACTGGACCACGGCCTGGCCCAGCTGCACGCCCGAGGTCCAGGCCTCGTCCACGCCCGAGCCGGTCAGCACGTTGGTGGTGCCGGACCCTTCGCCGATGCGGGCATAGCCGTCGCCGACCAGATACGGTTCGCCGTTTTTGCCGGATTCCTGGAGCGTCTTGGCCCCAAACGAGCGGATCGTGCCGCCCTTGAGCTGTTTCCACAGGTAGGGGTGCTGCATCCAGTGCTGGAGGTAGCGGTAGGCGGTGCGCACGGGGTTGTCGAACCAACTCGGCACGAAGATGCCAAGGGAGGCCACATGGCCGGGCAACACGTAGAGAAAACCGAAAATTTCGGGTTCCGGGAAACCAATGGTGTGGATGACCGTGCCGACCTTCCAGGAGCAGTTGCCGGGCAGGTCCACCACGAGTTTCATGCCCACGGCGTAGTCGCGCTGGTGATGCCCCATGGGCAACCCGCGCGCGTCGTCGATGGCCCGGCCGACCGGCCCGACCGGCCCGTCGCCAAGGACGGTCAGCCTGGCCCTGACGTCCATGCCGGGCATGAACGCGGCGTCGGGTTTGCCGGCCTTGTCCACGCCCTGGTCGGCCAGCCGCACGCCGACCACCTTGCGATGTTCGATGATGGGGGCGGCAACCGGCGAGGACGGCCAGATCTGGGCCGCGCCGGTGGCCATGATGGTGCTGCCCACCCACTGGTTGAACTGGCCAAGCGAAAAGGTCAGGCCGCCGTGCTTTTCCAGAAACGGCGGGATATAGGGCAACTCGACCGCCATGTCCTTGTAGCGGCAGCCCGGAAATTTTCCGCCGAGGAGCTTGAGCGCCGCATCGGCGGCTTTGAGGGGCAGCGGCCGGCGGCTGGCTCCGTGGGGATCGACGAGATAGACGACCTTTTCTTCGGTGATGGGCGTGCACAGCGGCACAGCGGCGGAATCGAGGCCGGGCAGGCTTTCGCGGATGCCGCGCGCCTTGGAGACCACGCCGGAGACGCCGACGCCGATGTCGTCGGCCCGCTCGTAGCAGATGACCTGGGGCGGCAATCCGGGCACGACAGTGCTTTCCATGACCGCCGAGCCGTCTTCGTTGACGATGCCCTTGGCCAGGGTGGTCAGAAACCCGCCCATGGCCGGGCCGAAGCCGACGCAGACAATGTCCGTTTCCATGACCTGCCGCTCATCCATACGCGCCTCCGTGGGTGGGTGGGAGGAGAAGAGGCGAAGAGCCGGGGGAGGAAACCCCTTTTGGGAAAAAGGGGTTTCCTCCCCCGGACCCCCACCTTCCCCAAAAACTTTTAAAGGGGTCTTCGTAACGTCAGTACCAGAAC